>CANBTI010000021.1 GCA_947372355.1 Bdellovibrionales bacterium
GGAATTCGTCACGAAAGATCCCTTGCTGAAACGGTCCAAAATTACGTTCATCACACCCCACCCTCTTTAGCTCAAATTTCAGGGGAACTCATGAATTCAATTTTTTTAGACTCCATGGATATGGATATTGAAAGATTAGAGAGCATCAACAAAAGCATCGATCTCATCGAACAAAATCCAAATATTAAAAACACACTTAATTTAAAGCGCGTAAAACACTTACATTTAAGTCCGAGTAAGGATTTGCAATCTTTAATCCCACTACAAATTAAAAAATTTCCACTCACCATGAGATTCCTTTTTCACGGTTTAGGGGCATCCAAACAACAGGGTAATAATCTCATGGGTTATTTATCCTTTTTACCAGAGTGCTCAAAACCACTCATGGATCTTGGGTATGAAGACACGATGAAGAAGAAAAACATTCTTCTCGATTTTTTTTCGAAGTAGTTTTTACACTAATTAATTTTATCTTAATTTTAGATGAGGCTCCATGCCTACTCGCTGTCGCGCATCCATGAGCGCGAGACATCTAAATTTGAAATTAAAAAAGGCTGATACTTTCGTACCAGCCTTCTAATATTTATGTATCAGGCATGAAGAACACGCCTGAGGATTAGTTACTTACGTGGATTATTTTTATCGAAAAAAGCCACAGATGAAAGTGATAATCCATAAGTGAGCCAACCGAAGAACATCACTCCACGTGGAATTTCAGCTGCAAAGTAATCGCGATTAGATGGCATGAATAAACAAGTGATGAAAATCCATCCAAAGATTCCCCAAGTTGCACCCATTGGAAGAAGTGCTTTTTTATTATTCACACCCGTGAAGTGTGAGTAAGCAACTCCGAGAAAAATAGCGAGTGTGAAAAATGCAATGAGACCAATCATTAATCCAGAAGTATTTCCATATGCCATCACTGAGCTACCAATTACTGGAAGTCCCATGATTCTCATTGGTATTGTTGGATCAAGACCTTTAACTAAACAAAAGATTGCTCCGAAAATTAGAGCAGCGATTCCCGCTACCACACCAGCCATCGCACCAGCTTTTAAGCGTGCTGCGCGAAAGTGTGTCCACATTTCAACTAGGTTATATTCACCTTCTACGGAATTTGGATTAAAATTTCGATCATTAAGAGCTTTCATAAGTTGTCCTTTGTAAAATCGAGTTTACCAAGAATCAGTTAAAAAAGCAGGACTTAATTTTTGACGGTTAGGACGTTTCGCTAATTAATTCTTAGCAGGAGCTGTATTCGCTGGTACTGCAGTTGTTGCAGAAGCAGGTTCTCTCGGCGCAGTGCTTACTTTTGGAGCATTCATTGCTGAATCTTCCTTTTTTAAGCCCGGAGTAATATCTTCGTGAGTGAGTTTTCCCTCAGGTTGATAATAAAGATAGAAACCTGCGTAAATTTTGTTTGGATCTTTAATCAACTGACGGTTATTTTCCCAAAGTTTTTTCCACTTACGGGTTGTTCCGTATACATCGTTAGAAATGACTCCCAAAGTATCTCCGCCCTTAATAAGGTAGCTTTGACCATTACGCTCAATAGTCACCATACCGGCACCATTAAGAGATAATTGTGTTCCAGGAGGAACGTGATTTGGATCTTTAATGTTTGCACGATTGGATTCGTAAATTTCTTTCCAACGATAGAGATCACCGTATTGTTCAAATGCAATTTTCATCAAAGTATCGCCTTTTTTAACATTATATGGCGTTCCATCCATGTGCATTTGTTTTGAATTTGATTCTTCAACAGGAGCAGATGCAACTGCATCAGCCACTGGAGTATTTACAATTGGTGCATCCGCTACTGGCATATCTGTAATTGGAGCATCTGCAATCGGTGCGTCCGCCACAGGAGCTGCTTGAGCTGTTGGCCCTGCATCTGTTACGGGAGCATCTAAACTTGGATCAGCACTTGGAAGAGCTTCAGGCATCACCACATTTTCAGGATTTGCCGCCAGTGCATCTGGAGATTTGTTTTCGATTGGATCTAAACTTGGATCAGCACTTGGAACTGGATCAGTGGAAGCATCTACAGGCTTATCAAGGCTTGCATCTCCTGCTGTTTCTACTGGTGCTCCTGATTCCTCTACTTTTGATGAGGAACAAGCAGTTAAAGATGTCATCGCTAGGATGAACAAAGCTAATGTAAATGATTGACTTATATTTTTCATGGTTCAGTCTCCGAAATACTCTTCGGCTGAACCGTCAAATTCCTTTAGCGAATAAATAAATCTTGTTGATCAAGAGACTCAACCACTTTTTTACATATCGCGTCAAAATCTTGGGGATTGGCAACAAAATCAAGGGTATCACTCTCAATCACTACCTTTTTGCCCAAGGAATAGTGGTGAATCCATTCGTCATAATAGCGATTTAAATTTTGTAAGTAATCTACGGGCATATCTTGTTCGTAGTCTCTTCCGCGCTTTTTGATTTGTTCTTTTAACTTTGGAAGTGATTTACGCAAATAAATCATCAAATCGGGTGGCTGCAGTGTAGAGGTGATCACTCGATAAACCTCGAGATAATTCTTATAATCGCGCTCTTCCATTAAGTTTTGTTCAAATAAGTTTCTAGCAAAGATGTTGGCATCTTCATAAATAGTGCGGTCTTGAATGGCGCTAGAAAGCCCATCAGTAATATCCTGATGAGACTTAACTCTATGTGTCATGAAATAGATTTGAAGTGGAAAGCTCCAACGCTTCATATCTTCATAAAAATCAGTAAGATATGGGTTATCAGAAACAGACTCAAAATGAGCCTGCCACCCGAAATGATCTGCCAACATCTGAGTTAGGGTTGTTTTCCCCGTACCAATGTTACCAGCGACTGCTACAAATATTTTTTGGCTCCCCACCACCATTCAACGTTCATAACTTCGAGACATAGAAACTGTCTAGATTAAAAAGACAACGCAATGCGCTTTGATTAATATTTTAAAAACAACTTTAAGTGCGGTGCGCATAAGTTGACAACGGAAGCGATACCCCTTACAAACGTCCTCCTTATGAACCTTAAAACAGTCAGCATCTTAAAAAATGAACTCATTGAGAAAAAAAACTCCCTCAATTCACTTCAATCTCAAACTCGTAAAATCGACCACGAAAGTGAAGCGGAATTAAAAGATGTGATTGATCGCTCTGATGCTGAAGAAGCTTGGTTTAATAAAGAACGCATGAGCCAACATTGGAAACTTGAGCTCACTCGCATTAACAGCGCCCTCAACAGAATTGAAGCTGGCACTTTTGGTGTTTGTGAAGATTGTGAAGATGAAATTCCATTAAAGCGCTTGAGAGTTCGCCCAGATGCGGCCCTTTGCTTAAACTGCCAAGAATCAAATGAACGCGAAGCGGGACAAACTCAAAAAGCTACTATTGGCTTTAGTTTATTTCACTAATTCTTCAAATTGCGCTTTTGTTTTCTCTAAAGAAATTATTCCAAAGTAAAAATACGAGCCATCTTTTGCCTCTTTTTCACGGTGGCTTTTGAGTTTTTTCAAATCTTGAAACAGCTCTTTGATTTGAAGAATCTCTTTGCTTTTATCTTTAGGTGAAAAGCTTTTATTTTTAAGTCTCCAAACACGCACTGCAACCCATTCTGGGTGTTTTTGAATTATTTTCGCAAGCGCAACCCAGTCCGTTACATGCTTAGTTAACTCTAAAGATTGTAGATACCCAAGCATCAGCAATTCATTATTTTCAAATAACTTTTTATTTGAAATCCACATTGAGGATAATGTTTTATAAGCCTCTTTTGTGTCGTTTTTAGAAAGATTGATCCATGCACTGTAGGTTTTCCAAATAATAGAGTCTGAAAAATAACTGTCTGCATTTTTTGAATTTTCAACGATCAAATCATTCTGATTCAGCACCAAAGCCAATTGAATTGCGCGCAAGGTAAGCAAGCGGTGCTTGGGTTCCTTTTGCAAACCCGCTTCTGTCTTTTCTTTTGCCTCAAGCCAACTCTCTTCTTTTATAAATTGAACTAAGTCTGCATAGATTTCTGCCGTATCCTGTAAAAAAAACTGATCAGAGGCCGTTTCATACAACTCCGCTATTCTTGAATCTTTTTTTGAAGGTGAATGAGATAATCGGGTCAGTAAACTCAAAGCTTCACCACGGCGCTGAAGGTAAATGAACCCCTTCACTAATTGAAGATCTTGTTCAAAATTTTGACCCTCACGCTCCTGAAGCTCGATCACTTTTTTCGCCCAGTCCTGCACAGACTCCTGAGCAAAACTCAAAACCGGCATTAAACTCAAAACTGTTAAAATAAGTGCAGTAACCCTTTGCATACGTTACAATGATTCTAGCGTGAAACTGTCTCGGTTACGATCTGTGATTTTGTTATTTGGCCTTTTTTTTCTAGCAATTGCGCACAACGCATCTGCTGCCGATACCTTGCCAGAAATCGACGCTCACCGCTTTGATATCAAAGCGATTCAAAAAAGCACGAGCGGCAAAATCTATTTATTCGAATCAAATCAGGTGATTCCAAAAACAGGAAATTTAATTTTAGTCTATGATCATGAAAAACCTGCAATGGCTTTTCGGGTGATTAAAAATGACACCAACAAAAGACAATTCGTGGGTAAAAGAATTCGCCGTTACGATCAAACGGGTGAACTCAGTATCAATCAGCCTTATTCTACATTAGAAAAAATTGCAGATGTGCTTCCATCACCACAAGGGGAAAGTACAACCGCAACTACTGGCGGGAATTCTGCAAATACCGATTCCAATCAGCCTCAGTCAAATACCGCTATTTCCGGAACCAATCCAAATCAAACACCAAGCGATACCCAAGCGGTGGATACGGAACTAGATTCTTCTTCGAAAGAAGCGCTCGATAAAATAGATGAATCCACTGAAGATTCCGGCGAGGAAGAAGATAACAATCTAGAGGTGGATGAATCAACGAGAATTGATCCATGGAATAATATTTTAACAGTCAGTGCAGGTTATTTTGCTAATTCATCAAATTTTGTTGGCTCCTCCATTTTAAGCAATGGATTCTCAGCATCATTTGCACACACTTTATTTCGTGATGTTTTTATCAACAAAAAAAATCTTCAAGATAGTCTAGGCATAGAGTTTGGTTTAATTCATTACAGCAGAACCTATCAAGATGGTGGGAACGACATTTACACGATGTTCCCATTCTTTGCAGATGCTCTCTACCTATTTCACCTCTCTCAAACTCTCACACTACTTGCCTACACAGGCTTACAATACAACTACATGTCTAGTGCAAGCAATCCTGGTGCAAGTTTAAGCCTTCTACAAGGACCTCAGCTAAATATTGGAGCGGGCATGTTTTATAACTTTGGCCCACAATGGATGTTAAGATTAGATCTCGGATGGGATCGAATTACCGGAGGACTTTGTATCAAATGGTAAAACAACATTCGACTGGTTTATTAGTATTATTATCTCTAGTCTTTTTCATGAATTCTTGCGGAGTTAAAAAACCACCTACTCCACTTTATTCAATTCCAGACACTGCATTAAAAAATTCTCCACCCCCTTCTCCTTCACCTAATACAAACTGAGTAAAACAATGAGTAAAACAATCATCCGAAGAAAAACTGATAATCTCTATCGTCTTTTTGCCATCTGTCCGGGTGGTTTGGATGGAGTTCTTAAAACTGAAATTGAAGGTCTGGGCGCTCATGTTCTAGAGGTTTACTCTGGTGGAGTGGAATTCGAAGGGAACTTAGAGATGACCTACAAGGCCTGTCTATCACTACGATCTGCCTCTAGATTATTATTGATGATTCAGGATGTAAAACAAATCTACGAACCAGAAGAAATGTACGATGCAGTTCGCAGCGTTGATTGGTTAAAGATTTTTTCTCCTGAAAGTACTTTTGCAGTTTACTTCACCGAGACCAATAACAAATCAAGAAATGCCCCGATTAATAGCCAATATTGGGCTTTAAAAGCAAAAGATGCGATAGCGGATTTTTTTACTGAACGTTTTGGCAAGCGTCCAAATGTTGATCGTCAGGCTCCGGATATTTCTATCAAACTTCATCTTCATAATCACATTCTTAAGATCTATCTCGATTTATCGGGGAGAAGTTTGCATGAACGTGGTTATAGATCTAAAACTCTTGAGGCCCCCATCAAAGAAAACTTAGCGGCAGGACTGTTACTTCTTTGCGGTTGGGATAAAAAAGCAAAAGAAAAGGTTACCTTTTTAGATCCATTTTGCGGATCCGGAACAATTCTCATTGAGGCGGCAATGATTGCTACTAACACGCCTCCTTCTTTATTTAGAACAACTTTTGGATTTAACGCCTGGAAAGATCACATTCCTTCAATTTTTGAAAAAGTTAAAAATGAGCTCGTTTTAAAAATTGATAAAAACCCTGATCTTATGCCTCTTTTATTGGGATCAGATCAAAGCCCCGAAGCGCTGAATGTCACCCGACAGAATCTTAAGAATTGTGGATTAGAGGACGTAGTAAAACTTCAGGCTGTGCCATTTGAATTTTCTAAACCAGCTACACCCGTGGGACTGATCGTAACCAATCCTCCCTATGGCGTGCGATTAAACGAAGTGGAAAGCCTTAAAGCCACTTATCAAAAACTGGGTAGTACACTGAAACATCAATACAAAGGTTGGCGCTGTGGAGTCATCACTTCAGAGGAAGTACTTTTTCATGCAATCGCTCTTAAGCCGTCAAAAAAATGGAAACTACACAATGGAAGCCTCGAGTCAGAGTTCCGGATTTTTGACATGTTTTAATTTTTTTTATTTAAATATGCGTTATTTAAATTGATGGATTGAAAACTTAGGCCAATGATGAAAAACTTATTTCATCAGGAAACGGAGACCTAAAACAATGTCCAATCAAAATTCACAACCAAGATTCAACGCAATTCAAACTGTTATTTCTAGAAAAACAAAAATAGTTGAAGCACCTAAAGATGAAAAAGGTAAAACACTAAAAATTTCTGATTTTTACGGCATCAGCACTTTTAGCTTGAAACAAATGAAGCATAAGCTTCCAAACGATATTTATAAAAGATTGGTGCAAACCATTCAATCTGGTAAAAAACTTGAAATCGAAGTTGCCAATGTAGTTGCACATGCTGTGAAAGAATGGGCAATGGAAAATGGAGTCACTCACTACACTCACTGGTTCCAACCGCAAACGGGCACCACCGCTGAAAAGCATGATGCATTTTTGAATGTAGATAGCTCCGGTGTTCCGATGGAACGATTCTCAGGATCACAATTAATTCAGTCTGAACCGGATGCATCTAGTTTTCCATCGGGCGGAATGAGAACAACTTTCGAGGCACGCGGTTATGCCGCTTGGGATCCGACATCACCAATTTTCATTTCAGAATCTGGATCTACTCGCACCCTTTGTATTCCATCGGTATTTATTTCTTATCATGGTGATGCACTCGATGAAAAAACAGGCTTACTCAGAAGTAATGAAGCCATCACTACTCGCGCAATTAAACTTTTAAATCTCATTGGTGATAAAGGCGTTACTTCCATCATTACCAACATGGGACCTGAGCAAGAATACTTCCTGATCGATCGTGCATTTTATGCATTAAGACCAGATCTCATTATGTCTGGCAGAACCCTACTCGGAGCCCGCCCTCCAAAAGGACAACAATTAGAAGATCACTATTTTGGTAGCATTCCATCCCGCGTTCTTTCGTACATGACCGAATGTGAATACGAAATGTTTAAATTGGGAGTTCCTGCCAAAACTAGACATAATGAAGTTGCACCAATGCAATTTGAACTTGCACCTATTTTTGAAGAATCAAACATTGCTGTTGATCACAATCACGTTGCAATGGAAGTTCTCCGTCGTGTTGCTAAAAAACATGACTTTGAAGTTCTACTTCATGAAAAACCTTTCGCAGGTGTAAACGGTAGCGGAAAACACAATAACTGGTCCATGGGAATTGGAACAGGCCCAAATGAATTGGAAGGAATTAATCTTCTCGATCCAGGAAAAACACCTCATCAAAACATGAGATTCCTTCTGTTTTTAATGGCAACGCTAAAGGGTCTCAATAAACATGCCGGCCTACTTCGCGCATCTATTGCATCTTCGGGTAATGATCATCGCCTTGGAGCAAATGAAGCTCCTCCTGCGATCATTTCAGCATTCTTGGGAAATATGCTCGATAACATGTTAAATGAAATCGAAAAAGATACGCATAAAAACCTAGATTATAAAGAAGTGGTGATTAAACTCGGCGTGAGCAAACTCCCAACAGTCATGAAAGACAATACTGACCGAAACCGTACCTCTCCTTTTGCATTTACAGGAAATAAATTTGAATTTCGCGCGGTTGGATCTTCCGCTTCATGTGCGTTCCCTGTAACCATCATCAATTGTGCAGTTGCGGATGCGATCGATGAAATTACTGCTTCTTTGGAAGAAAAAATGAAAACATCCAAATCCATTGAAGAGGCTATTTTTGTAGTCGTGAAGGAAGCAATCAAAGAAACTAAACAAGTACGCTTTGAAGGAAACGGTTATTCTGGTGATTGGGTAACTGAAGCTGAAAAACGTGGTCTTCCACATCTAAAAACCACTCCAGAAGCGCTTCATGAAATCATTAGTGCAAAATCAATTAAATTACTCACTGGTTTAAAAGTGTTTTCTGAAGAAGAAGTTAAATCACGTTTTCACGTTCGTATTGAGATCTACAATAAAAAGGTATTGATCGAAGGTGAATGCATGCAAACCATGGTTGAAACTCAAATTCTACCAGCTGCATATCAGTATGCAGGCGTGCTTGCAGAAGGTGTATCGGCTTGTAAATCGGCAGGTATTCCAGCTCCTCAAACGGAAGCATTTACTAAATTAAATCAAGTGATCGGGCTAGCTCAAGCCGAACTAAAAAAACTTGAAAGAATTTTAGCGAGCGTATTTGCACTTGAAGATGAAGAAGCACGCGCTACTAAAATTGCTTCTGAACTAAAACCACAAATGGAAGCCCTCAGAGTACAATGCGATACCCTTGAAAACATGGTTGCAGATAACTTCTGGCCATTACCAAAATATCGCGAAATGCTTATGATTTCGTAATTCCATTTTTACAACGACGGTATTCATGATTTTCAAGAAGCGCCCGGTACATTTCAATATGTTCGGGCGTTTCTGCTAATCTCTCATGATAAAGATGCCACTGAACGGCAACACCAATTTTACCCACACAACGCACTCCTGAGTTTCTCACCCTGACAAACAGATCTCCATCTTCTCCCCAATAAGATTTAAAGTCCTCATTGTATCCATTCACATCTATTAATGTTTTGGTCGATATGGAAAAGTTTGACCCAAGCAAATCATAAACTCGATCTCTTTTAAGAATTTTCAATACCCAAGAAGGTGCGTTTAATCTGATCGATCTCAATACATTTCTAGTTTCACCCTTTAATCCAGAAATCATTAAATCAACCTGCAAACCTTGGTTAAACTTTAAAACGTTTTCGGGTAAAAGTTGATTTGTAATTTCAGAACTTAGATCCACTCTTCTTCCCATAAAAAGCAAGGGTTCAAAGTTCACAGACTTGTGTTCATGAACATGATCCTCAACAAAACGATGGTGTACAATCACATCGTGATCAACACAAATAACAACAGGGTACTTTTGGGGATCAACTTGGCGAAATACATTATTATTAATTTTTGATTTTCTATATCCTTCGTCAGGATGCCAAATATGAATAAAATGAAATTCGAAGTTTCTTTTTAACTTTAACAACAAATCGCGAGTTTCATCTCCTGAGCCATCATCGGCTATGAACAACTCAAAGTTCTTATAGCTCTGGTTCATAAACGACATCAAACACAACTCTAAGCTTTTAGGATTATTGTAAGTGGTAACGACTACTGCAACATTGGGATAATCTTTATTCAATATATTCATTCATCACAGATTCAAGTGTTGTGTCAGTATAATAGAACTTAACGATTTGATCAAAGGTCCAACCTAATTGAAGAGCATATTCTTTTGCGCCCACCTGAGCCATGCCCACACCATGACCATATCCTTTTCCACTAATTTGAACAACAGCCTTAGAATTAAGCATCACCACCTGAAGATTAAATAGCGTACTGCGTAGCTTTAATGTTTTTCTAAACGTAGTTCCTGGTACTTTTGTTTTTTTTCCAGATGAACTGATCAGAGTTACAAAACTTACTCTTCCACTTTCATTGATGTCAGTTGCTTCGATTTCAATTTTTTTTGTGTTTTTAGAAAATACAGATGCAATTTGACTGAGGGGAATGAACTTTTCCCAGTTAGTTTGGGCATCTGAAACCACATATTGCTCTTGTTTGCTAATACAATAAGGAAGTGTCTGTCCAAATGCATTGATGGCACTTTCTGTTTTTCCACCACTATCGGCAGAAAAATAAGCTTTGATAATTTTTCCCTGATACTTCAGCACTTGTGATGATGTTTCGCTCACTGCTTCGTCAGTAACACTGCTGTGATTCGTAAATCCCGAATAGGCCTGAAACTCGATCGTATCATTTAAATCATAAATTGATCCAATCACCGATCTTGTATTCAATACAGTCCACCAAGCAAAAGATCTAGCAGCAACTGCCTGAGCCTTTAGCGCTTCTTTAGGCCATCCACTACCCACTTCTGCAGGCACAACACCTTGAAGATATTTTTCAGGCTCTACCAAGTTTACAATTTGAACCATATTATTACTTAAACCACCGTTGATGATGGCCACAAAATTACCTTCATAAGAATATGAAGCTAAACTTGAATCGCGATTAACCTTAAATGGTTTTGTACATTCAAAATAAAATGCCGGGGAATTTTCTTGGAATGAAAAATTCAATTTTTTAAGTTTTGCTTTTAACTGAACGGATGAAAGCAGAAAATCTTTTCTACTTTCAATTAGATCACCTGATTTAACCCACTCTTGATTAGAGTTTAATTGGGCCACATATTGATTACAAACTTCGTCAGAAGTGATCTCTACCATCGAAACCACACTCTCTCTCCCTTGAGGCACTGGGTAAGCCCCACGATGAGGGAAAACCAAAACTCTGAACGGTGAGGCAGATACTGTTTCAATCAATAAGGTTAAAATCAGAGCCAACATAGAGCGCAGTATAGCCTACTTGATAATATGCGTCAAGTAATCTGTCCTTTGAAAATTACTAAAATTTTGCCATTTCTTCAATATAACCGAGTAGAGAATCCCGATTGTCGAGATAAGTCCGATCAACCGTGGAGAATGCGGGCCACTTGGTTTTGGTGAGTTCAATGGTTAACTGTAAATCGCCATACCAATGATAACTCCAGTCCTGCATTCCACCATCAACCTCATACCACTTGTACCCATTAGTAATTCCATGTTCAAACTCCGTAGAGTTCCAAAGATAAGGAATTTTACGAGAGTAATTTAAGCTCATGTTTTGAACTAAATTATCTAATGGAAAAACATCTGCTTGAGTATCAAATGGATAATTCACCACCTCTGCTCCACCATGAAAATTTGCAGATAATTTAAAGTGATGTTGAGATTGAAATTTCATCATCGCCAGAATTTCTGGCTCACGCTTACCTAGAGTATTTTGATTATCTACGGTAGTAAAATCAGGAAATGATCGGTTTAAATCTACACCGTTTGAGTTTGCTCGCACTCTCTTCATCGCTCCATCAGGATTCATGGATGGCATAATATAAATCTGAACAGAATCAAGTAACTTAGTGATTCTAGAATCAGTTCCGTAGTTTTTTGCTAAATCTTCAATGAATTTAACCATGAGCTCACGGCCCACAATTTCATCACCATGCATATTCGCTACATACTTAAACTCAGGTCGCTGTGCCATTGCTAAATTATTCAATTTAGCAGGAGCGGTGATTTTAGCAAACATGAGCGATCTACCTTCAACGGATTTCCCAATCTCGATTAATGTAATCAATTTGGGGAATTGTTTCTCCAGTGATTGCATTTTTTTAATTACGTTTTCAGGAGTTGGATAATCTGCACCCATTTTAGACTGCACGGGAAGTAGTTCAGAAAATTGGGCTTTTTTAGCAGTTAAAAAATTTACTAAATTTTTAGAGCCATAAACCTCAAACCCCATTTTACTCACGTGATCAATAATCATTTCTGGATTTTTAGAAATTTCTTTCAAGAGATTGTGATCTGGATCGATCACTAAAAATCCAGTTTCTATTTTATGAGCAATAGCATTAGTCATCATTGACAATCCCAACGCGAACATTAAAAAAGTTTTCATTTTTTATTTTTCCCCTTTGTTTTAACTTTTGCTTTAATTTTTACTTCTTCAAAATACTTTTCAATCTTAGGCAACACCCGAATGTCTTCTCTCATTGAAATCTTTTTAAGTGCCGATAAGGTGTTGTGTGGCCATTTTTTTTGAGATGTATTCACCAACCAAAGTGGGATTGCTCCCTTTGGATCCACTTCCATCTCAACAGCAACCTTGGTGGCTCTCAGTCCGTTGCTCTCTTTTAAATAATAGTAAGAATCAACGATATTGCCACGAACAATTCCACTCACAGGAGGAATGGATTCAGTTTCAATGGATTTCATGCTGATTAGCATTGTTGGTGGCTGAACATTAACTTTTGCATTTACCCTAAAAACAAAATCCCTGTTTTGACATGGCCAAGGTACCTTTATTTGGTTATACCCCACACGCTCATACTCACTCACTTCACGAATGATCTTTGATTCTACAAAAGAATCGATCCATTCTTTTTGCAGGGCTTCGTCTTGTAAAATTGTTGCGATTTTTTTTAAAGGAGCTGGAATTAGAATTTCACCCCTAAATGCAACTAAATCAGAGTTTGGATTTTTTTTCTCGTATGTTTTAATTCCATCTTGATCATCAATTAATTTCCACTGATTAACATTTGCTTTTAGCCGATGATTCTCGTCATCAAAAACACCCTGATCCTCAGCTAGTTCAATTTTATTTTCAACTTGCTTTGAATTTGATTCATTCTTTTTAATGGATACATTTTCAGATTCCGGCTGAGGCGTAGAAATCATTTGTGGTCCACTGCAGGAAACTACAAACAATAGAACAAAAACAGATTGCAAAAAAACTAATCTCATACACGAACAGTATGTCACCCTATAGAAACAACTTCATCCATTTATTCATTTTAACTACTGACTTGCTGTGCAAATCCGATAAACTCTGGTGATCGCTGGGTCGCCCCACGTTACCCCTTCAATTAATAATTTTTGAATTGGAAATTTCGTTCTGCGTTTTAGTCGATTCCAATCAACGCATCGAACATTTTTCTCAAATAATATTTTTTGCTCATCTTGAACGATCACAGAACCACCGAGCGCCAAAAAACTAACGAGATCTTGCTTTGTGTACAACCTTTGTACAGATTTACCAATCGCGGCAGAAACAAGACCAAACTCGTGCCAAATATCTTTTGATTCAATATAAAATGCTAATTCACTTGTATTTTTTGCAGCAAAATCTTTTAACCCTGCAAAGTCATTCTCACCGATTTCAACAGCTGAAACTCGAACTAAATTAACGATTAGCAGTGAGGAGAGTGCAACAAACTTGATCTTTCCTCTGACAAATCCCATCAAAAAAACAAAAAAAGACAATAATATTCCAATTACAATTTCAATTCCAATCCATTGTCCCAAATAAAGTCGAACTAAAATTATAAATATTAGAGAGTAAAAAATTGAATAGAGTAATAAATTTATTTTTTTTATTTTTGAATTAATTTCTAAATCAACTTCGGAAGCTAACATTGCCATTATGGGTGTTAAAAAATAAAGATAACTATTCACCCTATATGGAAACACGGTAAAAAATATAGCCGACAATAAAGTATAGGAGAGATAAAATTTTTGATTTTTCTTCCACGCATCTCTTGTTTGATTCTGAAAACAACCAACGATAATCACACCTAACCAAGGGAATAGCGAAAAAAGAAACTCGCCCCAAAGCCCCATAATGCTTCCATGAACAGTGGATATTTTCCCAATATTTTCTGAATATAAAAATTGATTCAGCATCTCTTTTTGATTTGTTTGAGCAGCTAAGAAATACCAACTCAACCCAACAATAACGCCAAAAATTATCGATAACCAAAACTTTTTAATTTTCACTAATTTTAAATCCCAAACCAACAAACTCATCGTGAATAGAACTGGATAAAGTGGTCCCTTTACCCATGCCATGATCCCCACCATCATAAACGCTAAGGTAATTCTTGATTCTAATACCGCCCACCAAGATGCCAAGAAGAAGAAAACGATCCAAACTTCCATTTGAGCCGTACTTCCATAGGTCATCGATCCAAGAGATGATGCAAATAACAAAGCTGCAATTTCTGGATTTTTAAGTTTAAGGATCGTTCCAATTTTAAAGGTAAAAAATGCACTTCCCACCAAAGCTAGAACTGAAGAAATCAAAGCTCCAAAAACACTAATACCAAAAACTTTCCACCCGACAATGGTTGCCCAGTATTGTAACGGTGGTTTTAAAAAATTTGGCTCATTAAATAAACTCGGAATGATCCACTGTTTTTTTTCTAACATCTCAAGGGCAATGGAGATATAAACTTTTTGATCACCCGTGAGAGGAATACTCATACCCCACAAAGCAACCGAATAGAGGATCAAAATAAAGGTACAAAATACGAAAGGGTTTTTCAACGATCCAAGGATCATCTTAGAGATAATCTAAGGTAATTCTATTTTCGCTCGTTTGATCTTGCGCAGAGAAGTGATCACTGTTGTTGATCGAGTTTTTTTGATCTTTCAAAAAAACTTCACTGAGTTGAGCCTCTTGAAGAGCATCTCTTTTTAATTGATTGGATTCTGAAAATATTCCTGCAATTTTTTCAATATTAGAACTATTTCTTTGTGCAGATTCTTTAAGGAGAGTTTTGATTTCAGATCTAAGACTTTCATTACTCACCATCAACTCTGACATTGCTCCCTTGATCATGTCTATGTCAGCTAGAACTTCATTTTGCTTAGTATTCATTAATTCAACTACAGCTAAATTTCTCAAACGATTTTCAAGCTGTCTCTCAATTCGTTCACCAAATGAAGTCACCATGGAGAGAATTTTTTCTTGGTAATAAACTTGATCTGCTTTCCGTTGCTCATTATTTCTCAACTCAACTTCTCTTGTGTGAGCACCAATATCTTCAACTGCTTGTTGAGCACGTTGACTTTGTTGGTAGATGCCTCTCATCGTTCCTTTTAAAATATCAAAAGATTCTGTCAGACTTTTTTCAATATCACCGATCAAAGGACGTAGTTGATTTTGAATTTCGCTCGCAATTTTCTGCGTGTTTATTTTGTTAGGTTCGGCACTTTTTTCAGCGTCCTCTAATTTTGCGATCAGATGGCGATTTTGAACTTTCAGCGCTGATACTTCTTGTTCCTTCACCCACAATCTTTGTTGTGCTTGCTGACCTTCGGCACTCGTTGCGCCTGAGGTGGTAGTAGCTCGTGAGTTAGTTGAGTTTTCTATAGCCGATGATTTAATTTGATTAGCATTCATGATTTAAGTTCCCTTTTTAAAACAACAGGAAGACTTAATAATTTTTTCATAACATTGCGCATGAATCAATATGTCGAAATTTTGTCGCTTTACTTCATCCATTAAAACGTTGTTCATCGATTAAACAAAAAAAAATGGACCCAAAGAACAGTATTTATCTGCTCTTTGGTCCATTATCTGAGGAGTGGTGGGTACAGCATTTTTGCCAACCGTCAGTTCCCCAACTGACTACTAGCAACTGGTAGAGAAGTTTTTAACTTCTCAAACTTAACCCCTATGACTTTCGTCATTAGTACAAATATTGCTTTATGCAACTTTGTAGAATTTTTGTTTTTCTTGATACGATTGGAAGTGACCAACTTTTTTATCGAAGTCGCCTACTTTTTTACCGTATTTTGTGATTAATCCGAATTTGAACCATTCATAATGTTCATTACAGAAAGTGAATCGTGCTTCAGGTTTTTTACAACCTTCGCATTTACAATGTTCAACACCCGACGCTACTACTACTGGTTTATTACCTTTTGCCATATATTGTTTTCTCCTACTGAATACCTATCGGGAGAAAATCGCTTAAACTTGAGTAAAATAGTAAGTTATTATAATTTTTATTAAATATTTGTAATTAAAAGCTTTTATCTACATCTAGCCATAAGTTTGCTAGTTTTTCATTCTGTTCTTCAGAATTTCCATAACGAACACTTTGCGTGGAGAACACGGTAAGCCACATATGTATATTAGAGGTAATTTTATTACGTTCTTCTACCGTTGCAGCCTTAGAAAGCACCTCTTGATAGTCAGATTTTAACTTTGCAAAATCTTTAACCTGATCTTCCATACTTGATTTTGATCTATATTGAGCAACCAAAAAATTACCAGTGATTTCAACCGATTGTTGATAAGTATTTTTACTTACCTCGGTAGTTGGAGTTTCATTTGCCAACTCCTTAAGTTTTGGATCTAGTTTTTTGAGTGTGTATTCAAGAACATCGGCGGGCGTATATCCTAACTTCTTCAATTTTAAGTTAGCCCCATACTGATCACTTAGATCAATTGTTGATTCTTTTAACTTTCTATCAATGGAGCGCTGAATTGCTCTTTGGGGAATAAAAGCATTTCCCTGTAAAACCATTACATCCGTAAATGCGTTGAGATATTCTTTTGAATCTACTTCTGGCCTAGGGCTAAGATTTAACAAATCACATGCCTTTTGAGCGGCAATTGAATCACCATCATTACTCAAGCAACACTGTGATGCGATATAAGGAGTATCAAAGTTTTCTGAGTGAATCACTCCCAACCAATGCAGCATTTCGTGAAATAGAATCGCCTTTTTCTCTTGCGACGATTTTGATGAAGTAGCATCTAGATTAATAAATATTCCAGGAGCTCCCTTTTTAGGCGGTATCCAAGATTTCGCCAGTATTTCAGGCTTTATTTTAACCTCTTGATCTCCAGCTGGAACGGTCTCACCGTTTTTCGCACAAACTAAATTGATCGTAGTTTCAGGATTCTCAAAAATCGCCCTGAGCGCTAATCCTTGATCACTGGTTTCCTTTGACTGAAGCGCTTCCATACTCTTGCCGAGAAGACACTTTGTTCCAGCTTTAAGTGCAGACTGTAAATCCTTAATTAATCCAAGCTCACCATTAGCATAAGTTTCACATCCACTGGTTTTAACTTTTGCGTTCCCCACACGAACAGATAGTTCAGGATCAAGATCATTGATCACATCTTCAACTTGTTTAAGGCTATTGTTTTTTTGTTCCGTACAAACTGATTCCAGACTTTGCTCAAAAGGATATTCAATTACCCTTTTTTTCCCCGTTAATTCTGTATAACGGTGGATACCACTATTCCCATAAATGGTGATCCACTCATCTAATCTAATCGGGGTTTGTTTCCAAATGCGATTGGGTAAAAATCTCGTTTTTTCCAAGCTCATCCCAAGTTCATTTTTTACTTCAAATGAAATCATTTGATGGTCTGAGTTATATTCATTAATGATGGTGTGTTTAGATTTAGTATTTAAAAATTCAAATTTTTCAGAGCCCGTACCTTTGGTTTTCTTTACAGTGACTCCCAAATCATTCAAGCTATCCAATGCAAAGCGTTCGGCTACAGATGCACTACCACATAGCGATCCCGTAAAAAGTATTAGTAAAATTAATTTATGATTCTGTCGAAACATCCTTATTTAATGATACAGGATCTAACGAGCCACACAATCAACATTCGTTTTCGTTCAAAACCTGTCAAAATATTGCCATCTAAACCAAACTTCTATTTTTATAAACTTTTAGCCGTTAGGTTTAAGCCTGGGTTTTTAATGGAAGAATGACGAGATTCGATTTTTATTTGTGTTTCTTTACGAATTTCCAAAAATTTATTTGGAAGACGATCTTTTAATTTTTCAATTAACTCATCCTGAAGTGACAATTCATTTAGCCATTCATTGGTGTCTACTTTTGATAGTTCAGTGAATTGCTCTTCTGTCATTGGAAGTCCATTCCAGTTCATATCTGTAAAAGATGGAGCTTTTCCAATTTCTGTCTCCACTGCGTGAGCAGTTCCATGAACGCGTCCGATCATCCATTCCAGAACTCGCATGTTATCACCATAACCAGACCACATGAATTTACCTTCGGCATTTTTGCGAAACCAATTCACACCAAAAATTTTAGGAGGATTGGTAATTTTTTTACCTATATCCATCCAATGAGCAAAATAATCGCCCATATGATAACCGCAAAAAGGAAGCATCGCAAATGGATCACGACGAACTTGCCCTACAGCACCGACTGCAGCTGCGGTGGTTTCTGAACCAATGGTTGCTGCCCAATAAACTCCGTGATCCCAATCTTTTGTTTCCGTAACCAATGGAACCGTAGTTGCACGACGTCCACCAAAAATAAATGCACTAATAGGAACACCTTCGGGGTTTTCCCAGTTTTGATCCACCGACGGACACTGTGAAGCAGGGGCTGTGAATCGAGCATTCGGATGAGCGGCTTTTCTTCCTGTTTCTTTTGCAATTTCAGGGGTCCACTCCTGACCTTGCCAATCAGTAAGCTTAGCAGGAGGAACATCTGTTAACCCCTCCCACCAAATGTCTCCGTCTTCAGTTAATCCAACATTCGTAAAAATTGTATTTTTAGCGATCGTAAGTATCGCATTTTTATTCGTACGCAGTGAAGTGCCCGGAGCAACTCCAAAATATCCTGCCTCCGGATTGATCGCATGTAAGCGACCATCTTTTGCTGGCTTAATCCAAGCAATGTCATCACCGATAGTGGTCACTTTCCAGCCATTCATCTCTACTGGAGGAATGAGCATTGCGAAGTTTGTTTTTCCGCAAGCACTAGGAAATGCTGCTGCAATATAGGTTTTTTCACCCTTTGGAGATTCAGCTCCTAAAATGAGCATGTGTTCAGCAAGCCAACCTTCGTTCTTACCCATGTAAGATCCAATGCGAAGTGCGAAACATTTTTTACCCAACAACGCGTTTCCGCCGTATCCGCTTCCGAAAGAAATAATTTCTTTCGTTTCAGGAAAGTGAGTAATGTATTTAGTTTTGTTACATGGCCACTTCATGTCTTTTTGGCCGGCTTCAATTGGCGCGCCAACAGAGTGGAGACAATGTACAAATTCAGAATTTCCTAGAGATTCTAAAACTTTATTTCCAATGCGAGTCATGATCCGCATATTGATCACCACGTAAGGTGAATCCGTGATCTCAACACCAATCTGAGAAATCGGAGATCCTATTGGCCCCATACTAAATGGAATCACATACATGGTTCGCCCACGCATACAACCCTTCATGATTGTATTGAGCTTCGTCTTCATCTCAACGGGATCTGCCCAATTATTATTTGGTCCGGCATCGTTTTTATTTTTTGAACAAATATAAGTACTATCTTCAACTCGAGCCACATCAGAAGGATCAGAGCAGGCTAAAAAACTTCCCGGACGTTTTTCAGGATTTAATTTTTTTAATATTCCAGAAGAAACCATCTCATTGCAAAGGCGATCATATTCTTCTTGAGAACCGTCACAGATATAAATTTTTGAAGGTTGAGTAAGATCGGCAACTTCCTGAATCCATCTCTTCAGTTCTTCATTTTTCAAGTTTTGCATAAGGTTGACTTTACAACCTGCCATCTAAAGCGTCAATTTTTTCGGGCAAACTCACCTACCACTGCATCAATTTTGGACCTAGCAGTTTGAGAAGATTGATCAGATTCAGTAAAGATAACAAATGGCTCCATTTTTTGATCCGCTTTGATCCAATATCCTGCCAGATTAGCTACCCCATCTAAAGTTCCTGTTTTTGCATGAACCCTATTAATCAGTAGCGCATCATTCATTCTATTTTGAAGGGTTCCACTCACTCCAGAAACAGGTAAACCTGCGTAAAGATCTTGAAAATAAGGTTTAGAAATCAATGAAGTTAAAACGTGATAAAATGTTTTGGGTGAAATTTTATCTTCTGCGATTAATCCAGAGCCATCGAGCAAAGTAACATTTTGATATTCGATCGGATCTGGAATGAGGGACGCAAGAGTGATTAAATCTTCCCCTGCCTCTATGTGTAGTCGATCCCCCACCAAGTTGATGCTTTCTTGTAAAAAAGGAACCAAAATATCTTTTAGTGGTATCGAAGATAAATCAACATAAACGGGCGTACTGGTAACAGATCGAACAAACTTGGTGGATTGGACTAAGTAATTAATTCCATATTTTTTTAGCTCTTGAACAAATATATTTTTCAGCCAGTTTTCATTATTATGAACAGGAATGGCAACTGTCATTGCAGTTGCAAAACCACCGGTGACTTTATATTTTTCTACTCTTCCAAATGAATCCAAATAAGGCGTGATCATCAACGAATTATTTTTGGAAGCAAATAGTTTAAACTCAATCGGAGTCCCTACACCGGGAGTTAACCAATTGACTTTTTTTAGCGAATTTATCGATAAAATAGCACAGTTTCCATTTAAACTAATCGCCGTAGGAAGTGCGGCATAACATTCACTTAGCCACTCTTTTTTCCACTCTATGGGTCTTTTAAACTGTCCAACAGCGGGGCGAAGTAAATTAATTTGAATCTCACCCACAACCCTTTTCACGTTTAATCTTTTTAGCTCTAAAACTATTTTATTTATTCTAGAGCTAAGTGTTTCTCCATAAGAAGGATGAGCCCAGGTTGGATCGCCTGAAACAGAAAAGCTTGGTGAGAAAACAGTCTCTCCCGCAGCATCTAATTCTGCGGTAAACTCATTTGAAAATTTAAACTCGGAGCCCAACTCCCTCAGCGCTGTTGCGGAGGTAATAATTTTTTTAACTGATCCTAAAGAAAAGAGTCTATCTTCATTTTCAGATCTTGGAACTGAGCCAACCCAATTGATTCCCCAATAAAATGGAGTAGAGGCGGATGGCTTAACGCTAATGGGTGAAAACTCGTTTGACCAAAGTTGACTATTTTCAGAAGCGACAGCCGATGAAGCGCTTAAAAGCAATATGGCCACGACTGTACGGCAAAACTTTGTCATAATGGATCCCCCTTCCACACCTGTAGCTATAACACCCCTTGGCAGATTTGAATAGTTAGATTTCTAAGCTAGATTCTTAAATAACTTTAAGATATCCTCGTGTTATGAACCCCGCAGAACTAAAAGTACAAAAAATCGGCATTACTGTTTTCGCAACCCTACTTGCAATTTTTGGAGTGATTTTGATGTTTTTCTTTAAAGACATGGCTGACAACACTCTCATGGGGGCTTCTCCTAAATATAAACCCAATTTTCCCGCTGTTCCAGTAACAGACATCACTCAAGCGCCACAATGTGCTGCTGGTTACGATAAAACTTGGGTGGGCTGCCAAAAGTTGGCTGAATAACCAGCCCAATTCATGAAAGAAAATAACTCTAAAGCTCAACTATTTTTATTTTTTTTCGTATTAATTTTTTTATTTTCAGTTTTTTTCATAACACCTTCACTACAGATCATTTCGTTGATCACTTTGTTAAATGTGTTGTTTTTATCACCTGTTGTCGCTTTTCTTGAGCAAAGAAAACTGAATAGAGTGATTGCTATCATTTTAGTTTTTGTTGTTTGCGGAGCTTTTGTGGGTTTACTGATTAGTTGGATATCTACGGTTGCCATTAATCAATGGACAATGATCATTCAGGCTCTTCCAGCATTGAGCAACACACTTCTAACCAAGCTTCAATCATTAGAATATATTTTTCAGGAACGATTTCATTTTAAAGTGGAGTTCGGATTGAGCACTCTCATTTCACAAGTTGGATCTGGCTCAACTTCATGGCTTATTGCTCATGCAACCTCACTTGTAAGTGGAATTGCTTCAACTGCTTTATTTGTTCCCATTTTTTCTTTTTTTATTTTAAAGGATGGACACCAATATAAAGCGGAAATAATAAAATTAATTCCTGAACATCATTTTCAAGGAATAGTAACTACCTTTTCAAAAACCACTAAAACATTAGGTAAGTTTTTGCGAGCGAAGGCGATTGAGGCATTTTTGGTTGGAATATTTACTTATGCCGGTCTACTGATGACTGGAGCAAATTACGCTGCAGTACTAGCAATCGTTGCGGGGGTTACCAATATACTTCCGTATTTTGGTCCAATTCTAGGCATTATCCCCGCATTAGCCCTACTGGGCTTTCAATGGCCAATCATTGCGGTCTACGGAATTGTGAATGCGATAGACATGATTGTAGTTTTTCCAGTATTAGTTGGAAAACTAGTGAATCTTAGCCCTCTTACTTTGCTAGTAGCGGTTGCGGTTGGACAAGAAATTTACGGATTAATAGGAATGCTAGTTTCGGTACCTGTAGCATCCATACTAAAAATCATTTACCAAGAATTGGTGTTGGTTTTATATTCTGAAAAAAATTAAAGTAAGCCCAATTTAGCTTTTACAAAAACCAGTAAAATCATCCCAACCATTACTCCAAAAAAACTTGCGTAAGCCTCAAATGCTTTGTTTTGTTTTGCCAGTGGCATCGAAAAAGAATAAATCACTGGATCTGGATTAATTTTTAGTAGCTCTTCTTTTGGGGGAGCGCTGAACTGCGGAAAAAATCTTGGTACCAAATTACAATACTGAATATAATTATCTCCAAAATATGCAGGAAGTTTCTTTTCTTCATGATCAATCACGTAGTGATAATTAAAAAAGAAAACCACTGCCATCACGATCGCTAATCCAACCGCTCCAACACTAATCGTTGCACCTAAGGCCATGATGAATGTTCCGAGATAAAGAGGATTTCTGGTATATGAGTATGGTCCACCTACTGCTAGTTTTGATTCTTTTCTCAAGTAGCCACTGGATAAAAAACGAAGACTTGCTCCTAAAAAGCAAATCAAAGTACCAATTTTAGTGGGGTAGTTTCTTGCTCCCAAGATCAAAAGAAAAGCAAATATCCAGGCAAGGTGAAAACGTCTTCTTCCGGAAAAGAAAACTCGTAGGGCATCATTGTTCAATAGTGACATTTTTGAATACTAAAAAAAGGAACGAAATTAAGCAAGCTTTTGATCGTAGCGCTTTTGTTCACGCTCGCGAACTTCGGCACCCTCAAGGCTGAGGCGAGTCCAAGGGATCGCTGCTAGGCGCTTATCTTCAATTGGCTCTTCCGTTTCTTCGCAGATTCCGTAAGTACCATTTTCGATTCTTCCCAATGCTTCATCAATATCTTTGATTTTGGCTAAGAATTTATCACGCTGATTGAGCGCTTGGGTTTGACTAATGTGAGCCGAAGCCAAATCCGCTTCATCCCCAACCATTTCTGTAGCAAGTGAAGGATTAAGTGCCGTTAAACCGTTCATGGTTTCTTGGCGAACTTTCAGGAGCTTCATTCTGCACTCGTCGTAAAGTTTTTGTCTTTTATTAGCCATATAAATCAATCTCCCCTCTTCATCATAAAGAGGTTTCAAGCATTTACAATATTACACACTTCTTTTTTAAAAAAAGAGATGTGTTTTTTTTGACACGCTATTATTTTTTAGAAATGAGCGTTAAAACAGCATTTACGTCAATTTTTTGGTTTAAACGATCGATATTGAGGAATTCTTTGACGATTTCTATAAGGTCTACTCTCTCTGGATCATATGCAAACGCATATACCGCCCACTCTTTACCCTCATTCAGTTGAATTGATTTCACCAATACACCTTGATGATTCAAAAAATCAAGAATCATCGAAAGCACACGGTGACTCACCTCTATCAATTGATTTAATTCATTTTCACTTAAAGGCGGTTTGCCCTCTAAGTGTTTTTGCTTACAGACCTTAATAATTTCTAGCAACACTGCCGCTTTTTGCAGATTGGGTGAATGGTAATCTTCATCGGTAAAACTCTTTTCATTTTGAAGTATAAAACTCCACTCGGCGCCAATCATGACAATAAACCAAGATACATAAATAAAAAATGCAACAAGGGGAATGACCGCCGCTTTTCCATACGCAGATTGAGTGCCGAATTTAAAGTAAACAGATAAAAAAGAATTGGAAACAGCAAACAAAAAACCACTCAAGACTGCACCTAAAAATGCATTCTTTGATTTTACAGCTACGTTTGGAAAATATTTAAAAAGAAAAAACAAAGTTGATATTAGTAATATGGCTGGCAATCCTTTTTCAACAAAGATTCCAAGATTTAAGCCAGCAAATTTTTCCACCAATCCAGGCAATGAAAGAGCAAAAAAAATTGAAGCAGGTAAAATAACCATCGCTAAAATTAAGTTTCTAATTCGATCACCCCAGGGCCGGTTTTCTTTGGTCGACCAGATTCGATTCATCAAATCTTCAAGATTGATAAACACCTTACCCGCAATCACCACCAGTACAATCAAAGCAAAAAAACCAAGCGAAGATCCTGATTTAGTTATTTTTTGCAGATAAACATCCTTAAATTCAAAAATAAAAGCCAAAAGATTTTTTCGATGCTCATCTGGAATAGGTTGTAAAAATTTTTGAATTAATTCTTGAAAATCATTTTGAACGGGTGCCCATTGTGAAAATGCACTCAACAGCAAAAACAAACCAGCCACAATTGGCATGATTGAAAAAAGCGTAAAATAAGAAAGCGACTCTGCTCTGATGGCTACATCATCGCGAATGATTTCATGATAAAGAATCCACAACTTTTTTTTGACTTGATCAAAAAAACTTTCTTTTTCATTATAGTGTCTAATTTTTAAAGCGATTTTTTCTAACTTCTTTTCTTTTATCGACAAAGAGTCTCCAACTTCGTTTTCACTTCTGATGATTGCAGTTGATCTACATTATTTGAAATTTCTTTTAGCGTTTCTCTAAACAACTCCCGCTGGCTACCTGTACATTTTTTTGAAGCTATCAACAGCGCTTCCGCAAAATCCTGTGCTGCAAATCGATCAAGGCTTTGTGTTTGCCACTCTAATGAATCTTCCGGCGGTATTGTTTTTTTAATCATATTATAAAAACCAATAAATAGCTCGGGGGTAATGTTGAAACCTTGAAGTGCTGAAAACCAAACACGAATATTATTTCGATGATTACGTTCGGGATTGCATGTGTTTGTCCAATACTCACTTTTCACCGCAAATTCCTTAGACCAAAAATCATCAGAACCTTCAATTTTCGAAATGCACTCACGATCTCGAATTGCCCAACTTCGCACTAAATCACCGGATGCATCATGAGTGAATGCAAAATTTTGTTCCTTATAATAATTTTCAATTACCTTTTCACAATCCGATTCTTCAAAGTCTGCATTTTCGCTTGGGTTTTTATAATAGTTAAATTTCTTTTCACGTGGATATGAATCCTGGTCAAAACAGGTGGATTTCCACTGCTCAAATGAACTGGTGAAAGTTTTTGATTCATACCAAGTTTTAAACAAGGGGTTTTTAGGCAGATACACCAAACTCACTACCCTTGATGAATGGAGACACTCCTGATTTAAAATAATTTTAATGAGCCAGTTATAGGTATGATCACCAAAACGATCGGCATCTTCCGCAAATTCAGAACCATAAAAGCCCCTTCTGAAACGCTTTAGCTTAAATCTTGTTTTTTCACCCATGATGAACTCATCCCAAATTGATTTGGGGATACTTCCTTCTTTTATATCTTCTAAAAGTAGATCTTTTTTACCGTAATGAAATAGAACGTCCCTTGGAACTTTGTTTGAAGCCAAAATGGCATTTGCAGTTTCCTTAGGATCACATGCAACGAAAGTTGTTTTTGATTGAGGTACGCGACCCATCCTAGACTGGGGGGTGAAATTGCCCATAATGAGGAATAACAACAGAAGCTTCATTACCTAATATATCGGTTTTTTGGCCAAATTTCTTAAGTTGTCAATGTTTTGTCTTGGTGCTAAACAGAGTGTGCTTATGGAAGTTTTAAAAGTAAAATATAACTCACCTGAGTCCGCAGAACGCTTTTGCCAATCCCTAAAAACAACAGGGTTTGCCGTGATCACCGATCATCCCATTTCAATGGAATTGGTAAATCGGGTTTATCAACAATGGGCTGATTTTTATAAAACCGATGAAAAACATCGTTATACCTTTGAACCCAACAATCAATCAGGTTATTTTCCATTTCGCTCTGAAAACGCTAAAAACTATTCAGTAAAAGATTTAAAAGAATTTTTTCATGTCTACCCAAGATCAAAACTTCCCAGTTCTTTAGAAAAAGACACTTGGGATCTTTATCATCAGCTAGTTAAACTAGGAACAGAGCTACTCAATTGGGTTCAAACCTCATCCCCCATCGAAGTTAAAAAATCATTTTCTATTCCACTATCTGAAATGGTGACCAACTCAGATGAAAACTTACTTCGCGTTATTCATTATCCTCCGATGATTGGAAATGAAGAAGAAGGGGCGATTCGTGCAGCCGCTCATGAGGATATTAATCTCATCACGCTCCTATGTTCTGCTACAGCGGCTGGCTTAGAAGTGAAAGATATTGATGGTAACTGGCACTCCGTACCTTGCGATCCAGGTAGCATTGCAATCAACGCTGGAGACATGCTCCAAATGGCATCTGGCGGATATTATAAATCCACCACCCACCGAGTGGTGAACCCAATCGGCTCCAATGCCAAACTGCCACGATATTCAATGCCATTGTTTTTACATCCTAGACCAGAAGTGGTTCTTTCAAACGGAACTACGGCTGGAGCTTATCTAAAGCAAAGACTCACTGAAATAGGCCTTTTAAAGAGCAAATAAAAAAAAGCCTCGTGCAAATATTGCACGAGGCCTTCTTACTGTGGCTAACTTTACTAATTACTTAATACCGTAAGCTGCAGCTTCTTCTTTATACCAACCTTTTAGGATTAGTTTTGAAACTTCTGGAGTGGTTCCCCAGTGAGCTGCTACATCTACATTTAAATCATCAAGTGGTTGTTGGCTTTGAGTTGCTGCAGCTTGAGCCATAGCTTTCTTTGCCTTGTTCATATCAACACCGTACAAACGGGTTGAATAGTCACTTACATCTGAATCTGTTCTTGCGCGGTCACGACCTAAAACTGCCCATGATTGTAGAGTTTGAGAAATTAAAATCCCCTTATCTTCAGCAAGTGCATATTTTTGAGCGAGAGCTTGTCCCACTTTTACTGCAACTTGTTTTTCTTGTGCCGCTGCTTGAGCGATTACGTCTGCAGAAATTTGAGTTTCGTTTTGCTCATTCAATGCATAACCATAATCATCATACAAAATTCCAGTGCTGCTTAACCAAGCATAACCAACGTATGAACGGTAATAACCGTAAGAATCCGTGTAGGTCCAATAATCATAGTAAAAAGTGCTTCCATATCCATAATATGGATCTTGGCTTGCGCTAATTTTTGATCCGTTAGCGTAAAAGTTACATCCAGCATATGGATTACCATTGCTGCAATAATTTCCGTAAACATCATACCAAGCTCTTTGGTATGGATCATTATATACAGTGGTCACACATGCAGATAAAGATCCTAGTACAACAACCAAGCCTAAAAGCTTAATGATTGATTTTTTCATTTTAGTTAATTCTCCTTTGTTTTTGTGGCTACAGCGAATTAGCAATTATCCTGCCAAAAAGAAAGAAAATTTAACGCGTATCAGATAGATCCTTAATATTGTTTTTATTTATTACATTTAGCAATTAATGCTACGTGTTAATTTTATTCAAATCACTCAACACTTCATTCATCGGCAAACCAACAACATTGGTATAACTACCCTTAATTTTTTCGATTAACACCATTCCAAATCCTTGAGCCGCATATGCCCCGGCTTTATCCATACTCTCACCTTGAGAGAGGTAAAATCTTCTTTCTTCTACGCTTAATGAACGCATGGTTACTGCTGTTTTCACCACTTTTGAAATCGGTTTTAGAATTTTTCCACTCTTCACTTGAACAATTGAATAACCGGTTAAAACTTGATGAGTTTTTCCCTGTAACTCAGAGATCATTTTAAAAGCTTCATTTAGATCATCAGGCTTTCCTAAAATTTTTCCCTTAGGACTAACCACAGTCGTATCCGCTGCCACGATCACCGCATCTCTATTGGAAAGAATCAGTTGAGCTCCAACAGCAATAGCCTTTTCCACCGAAAGACGTTTTACCATCAAGTGTGGTGATTCATTTTTTTTTGGAGTTTCATCAATATCAGAAATAATGATTTCGAAACTCACTCCCGCCCAAGTTAACAATTCTTTTCGACGTGGTGATCCTGAGGCTAAAATTACTTTTTTTATTTTCATGCTTCCACCTTATAAAATCTAAACACTTCGGTTACCTTTGAAACATCAGTTAAAACAGGGATAATCAACACCAATGCCTGACGAGATTGGATGATGCTCACTCCAAAATCCAAAAGACCATCGGGATTGTAATTGCTTTTGTTGATGCTTTTTTCGCTACTCACGACAATCTTCAATGTAGAATCTGAAAATAAAAATGAAAACTCAAACCGAGCAGGAAAAACAACCTCGATCATTTCACTCCAAACATTCTTAAACTTTAGAATCCATTCGGGAGATGCATTTTTTGATAACATTTCTTTTTTTAATTTTTCAAAACAAACTTCTTTGCTTCCCTGATCAAAGCTAAGTGGCGTTTTAGAAAAGTATTCTGAGGCCGAATAAAAAGACTGCTGATAAAAGTTAGCGGAATAACTAAAATCAAAATTCTTACGTTCTGAATAAAATGAAAAATAGGGCGACTGCAATATTTCCCTATGTTTTGAAAGCGGAGTTCCTGAAATATAATGAATCATTGAACTGAGCTCAGCAGAAATAGAGTTACCCATCTTGCTCTGTAATTCATACTCAAACTTCCTCAGCTGTGAAGCCGTGGTGACATCTACAAAGATAGCCGCCAAAGAATGATCGGCTCTATATTGAGCTATTTTTGAACACAATTGTGATGCACTGATCACCAACTCAAGATCTGCCTGTTGCGTTACAACAATTTCAGAGAGAAAACTGACATCTGCAGGATCATCTGAAAACAAAAGAATTTTTTTAGTCTGATTTTCCAACACTCAGCTCTCCCTATTTGTTATATTCTCCATCAACCACAGAAGGAAAACAACATGAGCAATAATTTTAAACCTGAAGAATTTTACCTTTCAAACGGTATTCCTGTCATCCTCCAACACTTAGAGGGTTCAGTTGGAACCTTTCATTGGTGGAATCTCACTGGAAGCACAGACGAGAAACCAGAAGAAGCAGGCTTTGCTCACTTTTTAGAGCATATGCTTTTTAAGGATTCGGGCGCTAAAGATACTGGCAAAGCATCAACCGGAAAACTTGCAAAAGCAATCGAATCACTAGGTGGAGAGGTCAATGCCTACACTACATTTGATCAAACGGTTTATCATGTTACCTGCTCTGAACAATATTGGGAGCAAGCGGTTGATCAATTCAGCACCATGGCTCAACCTCAACAGTTTTTAAAACAAGATTTTGAACGCGAAAGAGAAGTAATTTTAGAAGAATTACGTCGCGGGGAAGATTCCCCAGACCGCCAACTCTATCAAGCACTTTTTGGACTTACTTATAAAAAACATCCCTATTCAAAACCAGTGATTGGTTACGTTAAAACTCTCAAGGCTGCCAACGTAAAAATGTTAGAAGCGTTTTATCGTCGTCAATACGTATCCTCACAAATGGGGCTAGTATTAGTGGGCCCTTTGAACGACGGCACTGGAGCAAGAAAGAAAAAGCTACTTTCCATTCTTGAAAAACGTTTAGGCAAACTTAAAATTGCCAAGAAACAATCTCCAAAGCGTATTCGCCCTATTGAGCCAGCTCTTTCAAATGGATTTAGATTCAAAGCTCAACACTTTGATATCAACACACCTCAATTTGCTGCCTCATTTAGGATCCCTGAATTAAAACACAACGACGTTCCACTACTCGAAGTTTTATCTGGGGTGCTCGGAATGGGTGATTCATCCCGTTTATACCAAAAACTATTTTACGAAAAATCACTCGTGAGTGATGTCAGTACCAGTGTTTATGTTCCTCGTGATCCGGGAATGTTTATTTTTTCCGCAGAACTAAAAAAGACCGAAGATCTTCAAGAGGTTTGTCGTTCATTTTGTGAAGAAAGAAATCGAATCATTTCTGAAAAGGTATCTAAAAGTGAAATTGAACGGATTATCACCAATATTGAAAGTGATAAATTATACTCAACTCAAACAGTGGATGGTCTTGCCGGACGCTTGGGCTTTTTAAAGTTCTCACTCGGTGATTTGAACTTTGATGCAGAGTATGTTGAGCAGGTAAAATCGGTAACGCCCCAAACACTTAAACATTTAGCTGAAAAATACCTTGAACCGAACAGAATGAGTGCCGCTTTATTCCAACCAGAAAAAGAAGCACTTCTCACCATGGGCGATGTGGCTCCGGGATTTGAAATTTTAAAATCTCCTCCCAAAACCATTACTAAAATTACCAAACATAAAAAAGAACTTTTAGAGCCAGATGTTTTCACCACGCCGAGCGGTCTTAGAGTTGCTTATTTTGAAAAACCAGGAACTCCCGTTTACTCGCTTCACACAGCTGCCATGGGTGGATCAAGATTAGAGCTTTTAAAAGCTGCTCCATTCGGTGGAGTGAGCCATCTTGTTTCACAAACTTGGGCAAAAGGAACTCCGAGATATAATTCAAAAGAGTTGAGCAATATTATTGAAAGTAGTGCCGCTTCTTTAGATGGATTCAGTGGAAGAAATACGATCGGACTTCAATCCACAGGATTAGTAAGAGATTGGTCAAAACTTTCAGATATTTTCCAAGAAGTTTTACTCTCCCCGACATTTGCAGATGACGAACTTCAACACGTAAAACGCGTCACTGAGGATGCCATCAAATCAATTCCAGATCACTCCTCTCAAGTGTGTTCAAAGTTATTCATGGAAAATTTATTTCCAAATCATCCTTACGGAAAACATTTACTTGGAACTCAAGAAAATCTTGTTCTAGTGACTCGTGAGCATTTAGCTCAATTACATCATGAATGGATCACTCCGAAGAACATGACCCTCACACTAGTGGGAGGAGTTTCAAAAGATGATTTCCAAGAGTGGCTTACCGAACTAGATCTAAAATTGAGCGCTAAAAAAGGCGAATCATTTAAAAATCAAACACTCACTCCAGAAGCTGAACTCACCTCTCCACGCTGGGCATATGCAAATTATGATCGTGAACAAACTCACATCATGATGGGTGGACAAGGTCTCTCCATGTTTGATCAAGATCGATATGCACTTAAAATATTCCAAAATATTCTTGGAGGACAAAGTGGACGTCTGTTCATTGAACTCCGTGAGAAAAAATCTATGGCATATTCAGTTGCTCCTCTTGGTATGGAAGGTGTTGAACCAGGGTATGTTGGAACTTACATTGCTTGCGCTCCTCACAAAAAAGATGAAGCAATTGCGGGCATGAAAACGGTTTTAGAAAATCTGATTTTAAAAGGACCAACCCCAGCAGAATTAGACCGCGCTAAAAACTATTACCTAGGACAACGCGCGATGGATCTTCAAAGCTCTTGGTCACTGGCGAGTAGCTTTGGCTTAGAGCTTCTATATCGCGACCGTGTCATCTTAGAATCTGAAATCCGCAAGGAAATCGAGAAGATCACCGCCAAACAAGTTCAAAAAATTGGCGAAAAGCTATTTTTAAATAAATCTCATTTAACCGTTGTGGTCTCCTAGGTTTACGTTATAAAATAGAATAATGAGTGGTGACGGCCTTAAGATCGAAACCAGCGCAGAATCGTTTTTCTTTGAGCTCGTTCATGGCGCTGTAGAAAATCAAAAGATTAAAATCCAACCGGAGACGGAATTCTATGTCGTAAGGTTGCTGAGCCGTTTTATTTTTAGTGAATCACTTTATTCAAAATCAAGCGATGGAAGTTTGGAAGATCAACCCATAGCCATTTTGTATAAAGAAGCCCTTGAAGCTGAAGCCCCACCAATCCAAAAAACACTTTTTCAAAATGTGGGAGACATCTCTCTTTATAAAGCTGGTTTTTTTCAAGAAAGCTTAAACCGTACCAAAATTGATCTCGATTATTATATTGGAATGGGCGGAGCTGCATATCTCAACGCTTCCAAAATCACTGAAGAAAAACATTTTCAAAACCTGTTTGGAGAACTTTCAAATAAATTTGATCGTTTCGTTGATGTACTTTTTGAGGTCAGTGAAAAAACAGCTCTCTCCAGCACTAAAACTGAAACAGATATATTTCGAATGTACGAACTTTGGACCAATACCGGTAGTGAACGAGCAGCTCGCGTTTTAAAAAAATCCGGAATTAAAGTAAAATAATTATTCTTCGTTCTCTTTGGTCCAAATGAAGGTTAACTGCGGTACTAATTGAACTTCAAAAATTTCTGGAATATCAAAAGCCACAGAGGCTCCTACTGATAAGTGAATGTAGTTCGCATCCCACTCACGCCCCTGAAGCTTACACTCATATTGATTCACGCTTTGATTCAAATAAGTTCCCAATTCGGAAATCGGCATCGCTGCATAAGTAGAAGTAGAGAATAACAATAGTATGATCATCGAGATTTTTTTCATTTCTCTTCATCCTTTCTTTCAAATTCGAGTGCTAAAGCAGTAGATCCCTCAAGAGTGGATAATCCAACATTTCCATTCACGGCTATTTCAAACTCGGGTTCAATTTCCTTGATGTACCATTTTTTACTCTCAACCTTTGAAGCGCGTCTTGCAAAAAATCTTCCCATTTTTAGTGCTCGATGCAATCCTCGGCGAAACACGTTTCTGTTAGCACGAGAAACCTGTTGAAAATTACTGGATGATTGTGCCGTGAAACTAACAGGACCAGGAGCTTCTGAGACAATGTTTACACTGGAAACCAAACTTCTTTCGGCAAGACTCTTCTTATTTTTTACCAAATCTTCTTCATCATTTCGCTTAAACACTAACTTTCCAACAGCGGATGCGGAAGCACTGGCAATCCCAAAATCGCTCTCACCCTTCACTCCAAGCTCGATATAAAATCCCTCTAGTTCAAAACCTTTTTCTTCATACTCTGCTGGCGCTTCATCTTCAATCGCCCTAAGATCGGAAACCAATCCGTTTAATAAGGCATCAAGTGCCGGTTTTCTTCTAGAAAAAATTCCTGCAAAATTTTGAGTTCCTTCAGATTCATTCTCGATATTCCATCTCATCTCAAATTCAATAAAACCACCCAGAGCAACCCCGGGGGTCACATCACCTTCGGCGGTGATACTTAAAACCTGACGAAATTCAGAGATTTTCCATCCCGCTTGCTCTAATTCACTGAGATTCAATAATTTTCCCATTTCAACAAACTGGTTGAACTTAAACATTAAATTAGATTTTAATAATTGTGGGTCACGCACTTTACCCGAAGCCGTAGCCATTTCCATCAGGAGATCTGAGTGTTTTTCAATCGATTGGGGTGAATCTTTTGATTGAAAGGAAAATGAAATTGGTTTTATTTTATGAACGAATGATTCAGAACTTTGATCGTTGCGAAGCCAAATCGTTTTAACCGCTGCCTCCCCTTCTCCCATCAACAAACCTAAAACACCTTCAGCTGAAACCGCCAATTCAAAAATCATCCCAGAAAGCTGCCACTTTCCACTTCCGCTATTCATTTGATCCAGCGTCTTCGCATTCACATCAAACATGCGGTCAGTTGATTTTTCCAATTTAATATTAGATTCAGGCTCTCCCAAAGATTCTGATTTCCATTCGGGAGGAACCACTGAGTTTTCTGCACGGTGACGACAAGAACTGACGGTCAGGGTTAATAGTAAAAAAATAATGATGCGATTTGGTAAATGTTTCAAAATATATCCTCTAAAAACTATGGTGTGTAAGGCGTTCCGTTTTTTGTATAAATCAATTGAAAACGCGACTTTGCTGCCACGCTAATAATAGGACCCAATCCAGCTTCTACATTTAAGCCGATCCCCACCAATACAGCTTTTAATTTCCAGCTTCCAGGATCTTCGCGCATTTCAAGAGCGGGTAAAACGCTCTCATTCACGGAGTTCATGATTTTTTCAATTTTTTGAGAATAGTGTGATCTTGAAATATTGAATTCATTGGTGTGTCCTGATTTTTTTTCAAGAACAACCACATCATCCAACTCAGCATTTGCATGCGAATAAAATGAAACCCCCAATAATGCCACCAAAACGAACTTTAAAAAGTGCATTTTGAGGAGTTATCACTATTGATAATGAATATCAATAAGATTAATACTCTAAAGTTACTTTTACCATTTTATCGCCTTGCTTGATCTGGTTCACCACATCTTGTCCGGCAATCACTTGTCCAAAAACAGTGTATTGACCATCAAGATGCGTATGAGTACCAAGCATAATATAAAATTGTGAGTCTGCAGAATTGGGATCCATCGCCCGAGCCATCGAAACAGTTCCAAGAACATGTTTGCGTGAGTTGAATTCCGCCTGAAGTTTCATTCCAGAACCGCCCGCACCCGTACCGGTTGGATCTCCACCCTGAATTACAAAACCAGGAACTACGCGGTGAAAAGTAAGATCATTATAAAACCCTTTTGAAATGAGTTCAGCCATTCTATGCACAGTTTTTGGTGCATCTTTTGTATAAAATTTATACTTAACTGTTCCACGTGTTGTTTGCAAAACCACCACCGCTTTTGATAGTCCCTCAGCGTCTGTTTCTAATGCTGCTTCTAATGCTTGTGGAATTGGTCCTTGTGAACTCATGTTAATTTCTCCTGATGTAACGAACGAATCGCGGTTAATATTGCCTGGAATCATCAAATAATAATAAAAAATAATTCCTAATCCAA
>CANBTI010000022.1 GCA_947372355.1 Bdellovibrionales bacterium
CAGATGATCGTGAATCAACTCACGAAAAGAGCCGCATTTGAGTATGTGATGCTTGCCTACCAAAATAAAACCGATCCATTTCCATCCTCGGAAGAGGAGTGGGAATATGAAAAACAAGAAGCTCCCTATAGAATCGAAGAAATAGGTGATTCGGATGAATTCGTTGAATTCGACGATCAAAAGATTGCGGTTACAGAGTTAAGAGTTTCAGATCAGAGCTATAAATTCATCTACCGAAAAATTGTTAGTTTATTGCATCCCGATCGGGGAGTGGAAATGAATGCTATGGAGAAAGTGCTATGGGAACAAACGCAAAGCGCTTATCTGGATCGAGATTCAAATTTACTTCGAACCATTTTATTGCGAATTGAAGGAACGTCACAAATTGAATTAAAATCAATCGAAACGATTGGCACCATTCAAACCATGTGTGATGCCCTTTGGTTTGAGTATGAAGAAATCAAAAATCAGCAAATCATTGCTAAAAATAAGCCAGTATATCAATTTTACTCACTGAATAAAAAAGCTAAAAGCTTAGCCTCAATCAAAACAGAATTATCACAAATTTTAAAACAGGAGTTATTTTACAAAAATAAAATCCTTCGTGATTTGAAATCATCATTTTCTCGCTTTGAACGTTCCCTAAAAAAGTAATTTAACTCGCCGATCGAAAGTGTTTTCAATTCTTTTTTATTTTTTTATTAAATAATTTAATAAGATATATGTATTAAAGCCGTAAAATTTCAAGCATCTAATGCGCGTCAGATTTAAGGCGTAGGAGTGCCAGTCAGCTTTCTGCCAGTATCATTTCGATACCGCCATAATTATTATATTAAGAGAGTTTAATCACAGACACGATGTCTAGGAGATATAATGATGATGTTACGGACGATATTTTTATGTAGTAGTTTTTTAGTTTTTTCGGCTTGTACGGCTAAATTAGATCAACCCTATCTAGTTCCAACTTCCTCGGCACTAACTGATTCTGGAGTACCCAAACCACTGGTTACGCCAAAGCCTATAGTGACCCCCACGCCAGTGGTGACTCCTACACCAGTGAGTACGGTAAAACATTCAGCACTAGGAGCTTCACTCGGTATTAATGAATCGATCGATTTGCGACAATACGATGGGCCCATTGTTTCACAATTTGGGGGAACTTGTTCCACTTTTGCAACGGCAGCAGCCATGGATAATGTGCTCAAGAAAAAGGGGATTAACAAATTAGTTTCAGAACGTCACCTTTGGTCTACTTATGGAGTTTATGATATGGATGCAGCGATTGCATCTGCTAGTAAAAACTTTATCAGTGAAGAACAGTACTGGCCCATCAATCAAACTTCTTCGAGCAGTACGCTTTACAAAGATCATGAATCATTAAGAATCACACAGTTTAAAAGTTACCAATACAACATGGAAGCTGCACTTCAAGGATTGAGTCAGGGGCATCCACTCGTGATGGCAATTCAGGTTCCTAATAGTTTGGGAAATTGTGATGCGAAGGTTGATCCAAAATCAAGAGCTGGTTCCGGACAACATGTACTCGAAGCCGTGGGTTATCAATTGGATGATTCAGTTTCGGGTGGAGGATATTTTATTTTGAAAAATAGCTGGGGTAGTGGATGCGGTGATCATGGTTACCATTTGTATCCATTTTCACTTTGTAAACGCAGCGATCTTTATTGTTATTTTACTGAAATTATCGATGTGGAAGATCGATCGATCTAGCGTTACGATCGGAGTATGGCAAAAACGATCTCTGAAGAAATCATTAAATGTAAGCGCTGCCCACGTCTGATTAGCCATGGTCAGAAGGTGGGGAGGGAAAAGCGCAAGGCATTCATCCATGAAAAATACTGGGCTAAACCCGTGCCTAGTTTTGGCGATTTAAAAGCAAGGATCTTGATTGTTGGCTTAGCCCCCGCTGCCCATGGAGCAAATCGCACGGGGAGAATGTTTACGGGAGATCAATCGGGTTTATGGTTATATCGAGCACTTGAAAAAGCAGGATTATGCAATTCGGCTGGAAAAAAACAAGAGCCGGAAACAGCTCATATTCACGACGGTCTTCAATTGAAAAAAGTGATGATCACTAATGTTGTTCATTGTGCGCCACCGGAGAATAAACCAACGAAGGAAGAAATCCAAAACTGTTCCGAATATTTACGGCAGGAGATTGAAAACTTTAAAGATGTTCGAGTGTATCTTGTTTTAGGACAAATTGCTCTCCGAGGCCTATGGAAAACATTGCCAGATGAATGGAAATCTTCTCCAAATCTTCCGAAGTTTTCGCATGGGAAAAAAGTTCAGCTCAAAAATGGAAAATGGATTTTATGCTCCTATCATCCAAGCCAGCAAAATACTTTTACTAAAAGGCTCACTGAGCCAATGTTGGATGAAGTGATGAAGGTGGCTGGTACACTTAAATAAGTCTCTTAAAATCTATTCATTGCGATTACTGATTGATTGTTTCAGGAAATTCTCTCTATAATTGATTCATGAAGATAAAAATTCTCGCCCTCTGTCTTGGTTTTTCCTTCTCATTCCTCGCTTCAGCGCAAGCAAGACCACTTGCCTTTATTTATAGCGGAGATGGATCTTGTCCTGAAGGCTGTTCTAATGCAGCTGCACAGATGGCAATTCAAGCTGGATACAAAGCAATTTTTATCGGACCCCAAGACATCACAGAAAAATCCACTCCTGAAAGTATTCAGCATTTTTTTGATGGAGTAAAAATTTGGATTCAACCCGGAGGGCAATCACGCCAAGCCTACGAGGCGATGAATCGAAAACTGAAAGAAGCACTTCTTAATTTTGTTTTTACCGGTGGAGGTTATGTTGGTTTTTGCGCGGGCGCATTCATCACCACTCATCAAATTGGAACTACGGGAACTCCAGGATTTTCTATTTTCCCGGGTAGCACCGCGCCTCTCATTGCAGCACCAGCACGCCCTGAACTCGAGTTTTCAATTGAAGAAGTGCAATGGAGTGGAAAATCGAGAGCGATTTATTTTGAGGGTGGTCCTTACCTTTATGATTTACCCCCTGAAGTGGAAGTGATGGCAACGTATGCGGATGGAAAAGTGGCCGCTGCACGCACGAACTTTGGATTAGGGCACGTGTATATTTCTGGTCCTCATCCGGAAGCGCCGAAATGGTGGTCTAGCTCTGATCGAGTGATGGATCGCGATGGAAATGATCATGATTTGGCTGTTTCTATGATTAAATGGGCAGCTCAAAAATAACTTAAGTATTTTTTTTACTGATCCGATAGGGAGGCATGAGGACGTCCTCCAAAATACTATCAGTCAAAGGACTGGCTGCACTTTCGCTTCTCGCTTTATTTTCTTGTTCCATTCCATTTTTTGGAAAAGGCAGAACAGCATCTACTGAAGAGGCATCTCCTAAATTAGCGACTTTATCGGGTAATTTAGAATTCAATGAAGGTTGCGCTCCTGGATATTACAAAATTGTTCTTAAGGGTTTATTTGAAGGTGCTGGAGTTCAAGTAGAAACCCAAAGTGATTCTTTAGGTAGATTTAGTGTTTCAGCCCCTCCAGGTAAATATTTAGCTCAAGTGGAAAAAGATCAATGTGGAACCAAAGAAACGGTAGAGCTAGAAAGTAATACTGAGCACATGTTCTCATTTGTAGTTCAAGAATCAAAAGCGATCGAAAAAACGGGCGACATGGAGAATCACTTTCCAACTCGTTTACCAGCTTCTGTGATGGTGCCTTCACCAATTTCAAACTAGGCAAAAATACTCCATTTAGCTCCCCGAAATCTCAACCGAGAAGTATTTATGAGCAATAAATACGACGAAACAAACGAAACTATCGATGAACTAATCCTAGCCGAAGAGCAAATGCTCGAGGAAGTGGTAGAGCAAGGTCCAGTGCCAACTCTAGCGCCCATGCTAGGAACCTGTAAAAATGTAGTAGAGCGTTATAGTCACTGCAATATATGCCTCGGACGCCTCCATTTTAATTATGTCACTGATTTTAGCCGTAACACTACGCATGAAAAATCTTCATGTCCTGAGTGCGGCTTAGACGCAAAGCAAGTTTTGCATCGTTTGCAGTAATGAGTTAGAACCTTGGCTCATGAGAAGCCTAAAAGGTTATTTGCCAAAAGACGCGATGGTCATGGCAAAAAAGAAATCAAAAAATTCGAAAGCAGGGGCCCCCATTGGGATCCCTGCTTTTTCTACTTTAGCTGAAGTTCACGCAAGCTTGCAGGATTGTAAACGCTGTAAACTTTGCAAGGGCAGAACAAATATTGTTCTTGGAGAAGGAAGCTCTAAACCTACATTTATGTTCGTGGGAGAAGCTCCAGGCGCAAAAGAGGATGAATCAGGACGTCCTTTTATTGGACGTTCAGGTCAATTACTCACCAAAATGATCGAAGCCATGGGCGTGAAGCGTGAGGATGTATTTATTGCCAATGTGGTGAAATGTCGCCCACCGGATAATCGGGCTCCCCGGCCCGCTGAAATTGAACAATGTAAGCCCTTTTTAGAGGCTCAAATTAAAATGCTTAAACCCAAAGTGATCATTGCCTTGGGGGCGACCGCTGCAAAAAATTTATTGTGCACGAAAGAACCTATTGGTGAGTTGCGTGGAAAAGTGCATAGTTACCAAAATACAAAACTGATTGCCACCTTTCATCCGGCATATCTGCTCAGAAATCCTCCAGCTAAAAAAGATTGTTGGGAAGATTTGCAATTTGCGATGAAAGAAATTGGCTGGAAGAAGTAATGGAAAATTTATTTGTTTTTGGAGGATTCTCGATGATCTTTTTTTTAATTGTATGTGTGGCTGCTGTCGTGATGATGGTTCGGGTTTTAAATGAATACGAGCGTGGAGTGGTTTTTCGTTTAGGACGAGTACAAGGAGCCAAAGGCCCCGGACTCATGATCCTCATTCCTGTTTTAGATAAAATGGTGAGAGTGGATTTGAGAACGATCACTTTAGATGTGCCACCCCAAGATATTATTTCTCGCGATAACGTAACCATTAAGGTGAATGCAGTGATTTACTTTAAAGTGGTGGATCCGGTTCAAGCGGTGGTGGAAGTTGAAAATTATTTAATGGCGACTTCAAAATTGGCTCAAACCACTTTGCGTTCGGTGGTGGGGCAAGTGGATCTCGATTCTCTGTTATCGCAACGTGAAACGATTAATCATCAATTACAAAGCATTTTAGATAAGCAAACCGAACCATGGGGCGTGAAGGTATTAAACGTGGAAGTAAAACAAGTGGATTTGCCGATTGAAATGCAAAGAGCAATGGCAAAACAAGCGGAAGCGGAACGCGAAAGACGCGCAAAAGTGATTGCTGCTGAAGGGGAGCTGGAAGCATCCTATAAACTGGCGAGTGCGGCTAAAAACATGGAAGAACAGCCGATGTCGCTTCAATTGCGTTATTTGCAAACGATGCGTGAAATGTCCAATGAGAGAGCAACTACGACAATCATTCCTTTTCCGATTGAAATTTTGAAATTTTTCGATAAAAAATAAACAGTTAATTTAATGAAGGGTAAAAACACAATGTCTCAAGCAAATATTAGTCAGTTCATGGATCACCACTATCGTCACTTCAATGCTGCAGCAATGATGGATGCAGCTAAAGGTTATAAAAAACACCTTGCTGAAGGAAATAAGATGTTTGTGACTTTAGCGGGTGCGATGAGCACTGCGGAACTTGGACTCAGTTTAGCTGAAATGATTCGCCAAGATAAAGTTCACGGCATTTCTTGTACCGGAGCAAACTTAGAAGAAGATATTTATAATCTAGTGGCTCATGATCACTATGTTCGTATTCCTAATTACCGTGATTTAACAGCGGAGCAAGAAAACGACCTTTTAAAACGTAATTTAAATCGCGTGACGGATACCTGTATTCCAGAAGAAGAAGCAATGAGAAAAATCTGGCGTGTGATGGAAGCGGAATGGCTAGAAGCGGAAGCAGAAGGCAAAACTTACTTTCCACATGAGTATTTTTACAAAGCTTTATTAAAAGGTAAATTCAAACAAGACTATCAAATTGATCCTAAAAACAGCTGGATGCTTGCGGCAGCGGAGAAGAACATTCCAATCATCGTTCCAGGTTGGGAAGATTCTACTTTAGGAAACATGTACGCTTCTTACTGTATGGAAAAGAAAGTGAAGAATGTTCACACAGTAAAAACAGGGATTGAGTACATGATGATGCTTGCTGATTGGTACACTGAAACCACTTCAGGTAAAACTTCATTGGGCTTTTTCCAAATCGGTGGCGGTATTGCCGGAGATTTCCCAATTTGTGTGGTTCCAATGTTAGAAAAAGATCTCAATCGCGGACCAAAACTTTGGAGTTACTTCTGCCAAATCAGTGATTCTACCACTTCTTATGGTTCTTACTCAGGAGCGGTACCCAATGAAAAAATCACTTGGGCGAAACTCGGAGTAGACACTCCGAAATTTATCGTAGAATCAGATGCAACGATTGTTGCTCCATTGATGTTTGCTTATATTTTAGGCTGGTAGTTTTTACTCTAGTTTAAAGAGAGCTAATTCAATGAGGATTTTTTTAAAATATCCTGCACTGTAATCATTTTGTCGAAGTGCTATGAAGTCTTCGATTTTAAATTGATCTTTGGTTTTCTCATAAAAACAGAGTAATTCATGAGCAATAATAAAAACGCATGAAAGTGGTGCAATTCTCACGTGATTGAGTTTGTTCGGGAAGCCTGTGCCATCACATCTTTCGTGATGTTGGCTGATGATCACATCGACATCGGGAGGAATTCCTTTGAATTGTACTACGAGTTCAGCTGATCTTTTGGTGTGACCAACAAAATCATCGTAATCTTTTTTAGATAACTCAGCGCTGGCGTTCACTAGATCTGATTCATTTTCGTATTTGGCATGAATCGGATTATGAAGTGTGGAATCGTGAAGTAAGGAAGCGAGTGCCATTTTATAAGCCGTACTATCAGAATCCCAACCCATCATTTTTGCAATGTGATTGGCAAGGTAGGGGAGTCTGGAACTATGAATAGCTAAGTAGTTACCAGATGCTATATTTACGTTTTCTAAAAGTGCTCTTAAGTTAGGATCTGAAGAAATGGTTTTTAATGCCATGTCCACACCGATTTTAGTGATGGTTTCAAGCTCTTCAGAGAAGCCAAATCCTGCTGCCATATCATGAATAGCGGTACTAATTTCATCACAAGTTGTAATGAGGTCTACTGGCGTGAAATTTGTATTTTGGAAATTTTGAAGATATTTGTCTAAGAGTATTTTGAACAATGATTTTCCATTTTCACGATCGATGTAGAGATAGTTTATTTTTTTTGCATGAAAACGGGAGAGTTCTTCGGTTCCAAAAAATTCATTTTCGTGAAGTACTTTTAAGAATTTGTTTTCAGAAAGTTTTGCATACAATGCATAATTCACAGTTCCCAATCTCGCTAACTGGCTAATCGCCACACGAATGTAGTCTTCACTTTCAATGGTTTCTTCCTTAGTTGTGAGGAATTTTTGAATGGCATCCTTAAGAGGATCATTAAATTGCGGTTTTTCAACGATTGCATCAGGAGAAGAAATTTTAAATTCCTGAACCGATTTAGGGTTTACCGCCGAGACGAGGATAAACTTGATGTTCGGATGAGCCTTCCGGACGTAGAGGAGTAAACCTCCTCCGGTCAATTTAGGCATATTATAATCTGAAACCACGATCTGAAAATTTGAATCTTTTTCTAATATTGCTTTTGCTTTTTCGCCATCTTCAGCAATCACCACTTCTGCATTGAACTCAGATTCAATAAAAAAGCTGATGATTTCCAGAAGTTCTGGTTCATCTTCAGCAACAAGAATTCGTGGTTTTGGGCCAGCGGTCGTACTCATAGAGTTAATTTCTTATCGGTCAGAACCCTTGAATACTTTAGTGATTTGGTTCGGTTTAAACAAAAAACCTCAATTTCGTTCACTAACCAGGGATTGGATGAAGTGAGGAACTTGAGGCTTTTGAGGTACAAATTTAAATGATCAAATTAGTGTTTAAGATATCTTGAACAAACTGCTTTCTCTTCGAGTAGTTCACCATTTCTTTTGAGGTAAGAAATACGGGCATCAAATACTGTTCCATTGGTGATCTCTTCAGAATCCAAGCTGGCATTGTTGTAAGTGAATTGGCCGTTTTTGGTGTAAACTTGTAAGCTAATGGTGTTGAGGTAGCCCAGTTTTGTACCAGCAATATTTTCGCCTTTTTTATGGCTCTCTAAATAACGAAGATCAACTTTAGCCTTAAATAAGCCATAACCTTGGTAGGCAAGGGTATGGTTTTCATCGGTGAATTCTGCAATGGTTTGATTGGGTGAGCTCACGTGAGAATCAGATACGATCATCACGGCAGCTTTACGGGTGCCTTCAGAAGGATTGGTATGGTTGTAAACCTGTACCTTCACTCCCGTATTCACTCCCTCGCATTTAAATCCATCTGCTCTTGCATTGGAAACACTCACGAACGTCATCACTGTGATCAAGATAGTTTTCATGAATGCAATGTAACAAAAGTTGATTTTATTTATATTCAAAAATTTTATCTTTTGATATAAATTAATTTTATATGAGTAGTTCTCTCGATTTAGCCCATCTTCACACCCAATTTCCCAGTTCTGAGGCAATCATGGCTTTGCTCGCTTTTGAGCAAGAGGGGGATATGGTTCGAGCTGCTAAGATACTTCAAACTTCTCAACCTGCTCTATCTTTTCATCTTAAAAAACTTGAATCGAATCTTGATTTTCCACTGTTCGCCATTTCAGGAAAAAGAAAAGTACTCACAAAAATGGGTAAATCCTATGTGCGTGAATTACAGAAGATGATGAAGTCGTATCAATATGGAAGTGAACGTATTTTTAAAGAAGCACAAGCCGTAGAAAATCAATTGTTGAGGGTTGCGGGCCGAAGGGAACTTTTAATTCCATTTCTTCCCTTTCCATTTCCCGGAAAAATGGAATTCATCCAAACCACTTCAAATGAAGCGGTGGAATCACTGAAAAAACATCAAGTAGATCTTGCATTGAGTGCCAGGTTGCAAGATTCGGCAGAGCTGGTTGCCAAGTTGTTTTTCGAATCGGGGATGAAAGTGGTTTATCCCAAAGCTTGGAAAAGTTTTAATCTGAATCAAATTCGTGAAAGGCCCGTGATCGTTTATGGACTTCATCAAGCTTATTTAAATGAATATTTAAAAGCTCGCGAGATTTCATCAGCGGAACTGAGGGTAAGTCGAGTGGTGGAGGATTGGTTTAGTGTGGTGGAATGGGTAAAGTTAGGACAGGGTTGGGCTTTGGTTCCTGAGGTTTGGGAAAGCCATTCCAGTGAAGTGGAGGAGATTCATATTTCTGAAAAATTGATTGAAAAACAAAAGGTATATCTCTTTTTTAGAAAAGAAGATCGAAAAACACTTTGGGTAAAACATCTTGAGAAATGGCTCGATTCGCGAGAGCATAAAGTGAATGTTTAAACTGAAGTTTTTGATGATCAGTCTTTTTATTTCCACAGCAGCAATGGCCCAATCACCCGCTGGTGCGCCTGCGGGTGGTGGATTGATGGGAACTTCAAGCTTCAAAAGCGAATTTACTTTGAGCGGTGGTTATTTAGGATTCAGCACTTCATCAGGACAAATGAACATTGCCCCCGCATTTTATTACAAACCATTAAAAACAGATTTATTACAAGTAGGTGGAGAAGTGGCCTACCAAAGCACCTCCCACAAGGGTGGATCTGCAAGTAACATGGCTTTATTGGCTGGTGTGGCGATCAATGTTGGTAATTTGAGTAGTGCATTTTATTGTGCAATGGGATTGGCAATTAAAAGTGGCTCCGGTGGAACGGGCGAAGATGCTGCCGCCACGGATCCCAATGGAATGGGTTATCATTTCATCTGTGGCAAAAGAATTCCAATTGGTGGTAGTCCTAACTGGGTGTTTAAACCAAATCTGGGTGTGATCTCCGGCGGAACGGGTGGAATGGTGTTTCGTCCACTCGCGATCTCTTATTTACTCTAGTTGACATATTGCGTTACCTATGATTATAGTTCTCCAAACTTTAACCAAGGGGAGTCTTCTATGAAAAACGCACTCATTTTATTCGCCATTTTATTTTCTTCAGCTTCATTCGCACAAGTGGATGCCGGTAAGAAATATGCAAATCCAAAATCTCTTTATCTTGAATGTGAGTTAGCTACGATTTACGGAAACACCAATGATTCTTGGGGAATGACCATTAGCGGACTCACTGCTGCTTTTTGGGATAACGATTCTTACTCGATCGGAAGATATAAAGGAATCGGTTACGATAACACGATCAGCGCAAGTGATCGCTCTTACGGTGATGGAAGATTTTTCGTGTACGAGGGTGTAAATAAAAAAGATAAATGGTCTTTGATCATTGGGCCTACCTACATGCTTGAAAATAATCAAATTGATTCAAGAGTTCCATTTATTTATGGAACTTTAAAAGTTCCAGGAAAATTGAAACCACAAATCATGGAATGTAAAGTAACCACTAAGGCTCAAGCGCAAGAAACTATTAAAAATGCACTGGATGAATAGTTTATCATTCTCATGTGGGAACCCTATCTCATCGGATTAGCTCCTAAAGTTCGTCCACTCCAAACTGTGGAGGGAGTTTGCGATCGGCTACGCTTAATCGCATTTGCTGAACGACAAGCTTATTATGCTTTTATCGAAGCAGCGGAGAGATTTAAAGATGCTCCTACAGGGTTAGCAGATGCTTGGAAGTGGGTTGCCGCTGAAGAGCAAAAACATGAATCTTGGTATTTGAAGCGCTTAGCAGAACTCGGGCAAGATGTCGCTGCCGTTCCTGTTGATTTAAAACTTTATCATTCATTTTCACAGTGTAAAACTGCAAGAGATTTTGCTTTTTATATTTCCGATGCTGAAGAGCGCGGAAGAGTGGGCGCGGAAAGATTCGCAGAATTGCTCAAAGATTCAGATCCCATTACCGCTCAAATATTCGCCCAAGTTGCCATTGAAGAACGCGAACATGTGGCACTAGTGACTCGCTTTTTTCCTACTGAATCGAATTGAACTAATTAGTATTGATCAAAGAATAAGTAATCAGTATCAAAACCTTTGTTCTTGAGTACATTGAGAATGTTGGTTTTTAATTCTTCAGATATCGGCGCTTCACGTGCGAGAATGAATGTATTTTTTTTACCCGGACTACTCACTACAGCCCATTGGTATTGAGGATCAAGTTCTGTGATCCAATAATCACCGCGTGCAAAGAAATTAAATCGAACTCTTAGTTTTGCAGGAACCGCTGGATCAACCACTCTCGCCACGCCTGAAATGGTTGAAATGCCTCCGTTGAATTTATAACAAGTGTTGTAAACGGAAAGTGATTGATTGCTCAATACCTTATATTCAGCCGTAGAGCTCTTGCATTTTCTTTGAAAAAAGTTGGGCGAGTGCGCTACTTCTTTCCACAAACCTGAATAAAGTTGTAGATCAACAGCTGAAACCACTTCTGGATCTGATGGGTTAGTTGATCCCTTTTCAGTGGCAAATGAGACACCGGATAAAGTTAAAAAGCAGGTGATCATTAAATAAAATGCGCTTGAAGTTTTCATAACCTTTTACTAGCAAAATTGAAGCCAAAAATAAAGTTAAATAGAGACCATTCTTGCAACAAAATTTGCAAAATCGTCATGGCTATTCAAGCAGGGAACGTAGCTAAATTTTTCTCCACCGGATTGAAAAAAGAGTTCCTGATATCTGATTTGAATCTCTTCCAACGTTTCAAGGCAATCCGCAGTAAAAGAAGGAGAAGCTACGACTAGTTTTTTAATCCCTTTTTTAGGAAATTCTTGGAGTAAAATATCGGTATAAGGTTCAATCCACTTAGTTCGTCCTAATCTGGATTGAAATGAGGTGATTACTTTTTCAGGGTCCAGATCGAGTGCAGCAGCAAGCTTTCTTGATGTTTCGTAACATTGAGCTCGGTAGCACTTTAAATTGTTTTCATCCCACTGATCGCAGCATCCGGGAGTACAGCATTTTTTTGAAGGTTCCTTGATCTTCAATAACTGACGCTCAGGAACTCCGTGATAACTGAGTAAAAGTAAATCTGGATTTTCTGCCTTCATTGCAGGCTTCATGGATACCGCCAAAGCGGTGATGAAATCCGGTTCGGAGAAAAAATCTTCTATTGTTTTCACTTTGATGTTTGGAAGCAGTTGCGATTGGATTTTTAAAAATTCCATGATCGAACTCTCAGAGGCGGCATAAGAATATTGAGGATAAAGTGGAAGGAAGATCAGTTCTTCAATGCCTTCATTTTTAAATTCAGTCATCGCTTCTAAAATAGAAGGGTGGCCATAGCGCATTGCCATTTTTACTGAAACCTTAGTTTCTTTTTCATTGAGTAATTTTTTAACTTTATGAGTGAGTTGCTCTGTATTGATTAATAGTGGAGAGCCTTCTTTGGCCCAAATCTTTTCATAAGCTTCCGCAGATTTTTTTGGACGAGTATTGAGAATAATCCCATCTACCAATAATTTTCTAAAAAAGTAGGGAATATCAATCACATAAGGATCATTGAGAAATTGTTTTAAATACGCTCTCACATCTTTGTGATGAGGACTAAGGGGTGTGCCAAGGTTAAGAAGTAAAACCCCAGTTTTAATTTTATTCATGAAGTTAAACTAGCACTTTTGCTCAGATACTTCAATTGAACGTCAACGAGTTTTCTAAAGCTCTGAATCAATTGATGATGCGCATCGCTTGGTTGAACCGTGCAGAGATTTTTTTGTTTTAAGTTTTCGATTAAAACACTCACCGCCTCAACAGTGGAGATGCAGTACTCTTTAGGTTGCTTGCGAAATTCATAGATGGAGGGAGTGAGAACGTTAAAACTGAGTTTGGGTAACGCACTTAAGATTTTGCTTCTTCTGATCATTTGTTTAGCTGTTGTCCATGTTCCATCAATCACAAATACGGTGAGTCTTTTATTTTTTGGAATCTGAGAGGATAAGATTTCTGGAGTGGCAGTGCTGAGGTTCAAACTATCTTCACCCGGAAATAGAATCATCGGATAAAGCTCAGGATTGGAAATGATGGAAAGAAAATTAGGATCTTGATCAAAGTCGAGCCCAGAACCTCGGATCAACTTTGAATTGGTGAGAGAAAGTTTTACGATCTTCACCGTTCCTACTGTTTTTTTGAATTCTCTTGGATGAACCAATAATACGATCAAAGGTTCGATTTCAAATGGAGTGATGCTGGAGCATAAACATAAGTGTTTAACTCTGAAACAGCGTAAACAAGGATCTCTTTCCATAGATAAAGCATAGTTAACTTGTTGAAATAAATACATCTTTTAAAATCTTTAGGTATACTTTATCTAGTTGATTTTCAACGATAACTCATTAAAAATGAGTTATGTTTCAATTTTCTAAAATCAAGCCCGCGTTAATGATAATATTGATTGGATCAATTTTAACGCTTGTTGGCGCGAATAGAGTGAAAGATTCTCAATTGAAGCAAGCGTTTGAGTTAAAGTCTCGAGAAAATGATGAAATTTTAATTCAAACTAAGGGAAGAATCGAACAGGTTTTTGGGGTTACCTACGATACTTTGCGCACCATTGCTATGTTGCCTGGAGTGAGCTCCATTGATCGATACGCTAAAAAATTCCAAATAGACGCTAAATTATCCGTTCAACAATTATACAATAACATCGCATCTCACGTGAGTGTTTCAGAAGTTTATATCGTTCCCGCAGAATTTGAACCGGATGTGATTGATCCAGTGACCAAAAAACTTCAAACTCCGATGATCACTTTTGATGAGGTGATCGTTGGAAAAAGTAATCAGGTTAAAACAGCAAAAGAATCAAAAGAGAATGCCCCTTCAAAACTCGAAGAAGTAGAGATCTTTGAGTATCGGGAAATGAAAAAACAAAACACCTGGTTTAAAGAAAACTACCCAACGATTTCTCAAGTGGATGGCATGAAGTATCCAGCTTTGACCAGCTCAGAAGTGATTACTTGTGATAATGCTGAGTTTAACTCTGAATTATTAAAAAAAGGCGACGACACGAAAAGAAAAGGGATTCTTTATTCGGTGCCATTTTATGGGCCAGATGGAAAGTATAAAGGTTTAATTACTGCGGTTTTTCGCACCAGTGTTTTAGAAAAAGTTCTTGGTCTTCCATTGATTGGAATTCAAAAAGTTGGATCAAATTATAAAATAGGAAATATTTTAGATTTAAAAACCGAAAATAAATATCAAATTCACCAATCTCAAAATCTTGATATTAAAGATAAAGATTTATGGAGTATTTCGTTTTTTCAGAGTCCCGAACTCTTCCTCACTAGTTCGGCGTACTCAAACGTACAATTCGATTTTACACTCATGCTGATGATGGGGTTATTGATCACGGTAATGTCTGCTTGGGGATTTTTTATCCTCACCACTACACGTGATCGAGCAATTAATCTTGCAAAGAAAATGACCAGAATTGCAGAAGAAAGACAAATTGCGCTCATCCAATCCTCAAAAATGGCATCTTTGGGAGAAATGGCTTCAGGCATCGCTCACGAAATTAATAATCCACTATCGATCATTTTGGGTAAAATAGCCTCACTTCAAAGAAATATGGAGAAGAATGGAGTTGATAAAGAAACGGTTTTAGCTTCACTTCAGAGAGTGAGTAATGCAGCAGAAAGAATTGCTAAAATTGTAAATAGTTTAAGAAGCTTTTCTAGAAAATCAGATTCTGATCCAATGGCCCCAGCAGAGTTGAAGAAGATCGTTGAAGATAGCTTAGAACTATGCGCTGAAAAAATAAAAAATACAGGTGTCAGTTTACGTCTTCCAGAGGTGATTCCTGATGTAACTTTGAGATGTCGCCAAGGTGAGATCACTCAAGTTTTAATCAATCTTATTTCTAATGCTTGCGATGCTATTGAGGTAAATGAAGAAAAATGGGTTGAGCTGAGTTTCGCTATTGATGAAAATAATGTGAAGTTTAAAGTTACGGATAGTGGAAAAGGGATTCCTGTTGAGCTTCAAGATCGTTTGATGGAGCCTTTTTTTACGACCAAGGATGTAGGAAAAGGTACGGGACTCGGTCTGAGTATCAGTAAAAAAATCATTGAAGATCACGAGGGTATATTTTTAATTGATAACAAGAGTCCAAATACTCAGTTTGTATTCACGGTTCCAAGGGTAAAGTATTAAATCCATAATTATCGTGGTGTGTTAATAGGTGTTTTCTTGTCTTCGCAATTTATAAAGTGATATAAATTTAGAATGAATAAGCAAGCTCATCAGGCACCCTTCAATCCCAATGATATTGATGCGATTAAAAAGCAAGCGGTGCGGCCGAAGCGTTCAGTGGTGACCGCAGGTATGCCTTACGCAAATGGCCCACTTCATTTAGGCCACTTGGCTGGCACTCATGTGCCTGCAGATATTTATGCTCGATTCATGAGAATGTTGATTGGTAGTGAGAATGTATTGTTCGTGTGCGGTACAGATGATCACGGATCAACCAGCGAAATCGCGGCGATGCAGGCAGGGAAAACGGTTCAAGAGTTCATTGGTGAAATTCACGATAAGCAAAAACTCACTCTGAAGCGTTATTCTGTTGGGTTAGATACTTACACCGGCACCTCTCGACCCGAATGTTTTCCTGAACACAAAGAGCTTGCGCAAAACTTTATTCGTAAACTTCATAAAAATGGAATGTTAGAGAAGAAGGTGAGTCGTCAGTGGTTTGATCCGAAAATATCAAGATTCCTTCAAGATCGATTAGTGTTTGGAAAATGCCCGAATCCTAAGTGTGATAATGAAAAAGCCTATAGCGATGAATGTGATCAGTGTACCACTCACTATGATCCATCTGAGTTGATCAATCCCAAGAGCGCTGTGAGTGATGGTTTGCCTGTTTTAAAAGATACCGTTCATTGGTGGTTAGATCTATGGAAAGTATCTGAGCTATTGCGTGTTTGGATTCAAGGAAAAGAAAAAACCTGGAGACACGCGCTTTTTAATGAAGTGATCAACACGGTGTTGCCGGCGCTCAGTTTTGATAATATTCACGAAGCTAAATATAAAGAGCTAAAGGAATCGTTACCAAAACACAAAAGTAAGTATGCAGCTGGAAAAAAAGTAGCCTGCACCTTTGAAAATAAAATTGATTTAAATACTGGGCGAGAGTTGCTCGAAAGTCAGGGAATTAAAACCGAACTACTGGATGGCTGGGCTCATCGCCCGATTAGTCGTGATGTGAGTTGGGGAATTCCAATGCCGGTAGATCTAGATCCTGATATGGCAGGTAAATCTCTTTATGTTTGGCCGGATTCTTTGATCGCTCCAATTTCATTTACAAAAGTTGCGCTCAAGGAAAAGGGGTTGGACCCATCCACTTACAAAGAATTCTGGAAAAATCCAAATGCTAGAGTTTCTCAGTTTTTGGGCCAAGATAACGTTTATTTTTATGTACTGATGCAAGGGGCTCTTTGGATTGGTTCTCAAGATGATCCAACACATTTGCCCGCTGCAGATGATTTACAAATGACCGAAATTCTCAGCTGCTACCACTTGATGGTGGAAGGTGAAAAAATGAGTAAATCTAAAGGAAACTTTTTCACAGGTGATCAATTGCTCGATGAAAAAGGTTATTCTGCTGATCAGGTTCGTTATTTTTTATCGATGTTAACTTTGGCTGAAAAATCATCCAATTTTGATTTTGCTACACTCAATGAACGTAATCGCTTTTTAGCTGGGCCTATGAATGCGGCATTTGAAAAGCCAATTTCAGCTTGTCACTCAAAATTTGGAGGATTAGTTCCAGAGGGTGTGCTGAACGAAAAAGTTCATTCGGAAACAGCAAATTTAATCAGAAAATATTTACGCTCCATGGATCGTGGTGAATATGCATCCCTGTTAAATCTGGTTGAAAACTACGCTCGTCAAATTAATAGTTTATTCACTCAGTTTAAGCCGCATGATGATCGCCAGCCGGAAGAAGTTAGAAAGAATGCACTCTATTCTTGTTTCTATGTTTTAAAAAATCTCATGATCATGCTTTATCCCTTTGTGCCTGAAACAATGGAAAAACTCCGAGTTTCTTTAAATTTACCTAAAGAAGTTTTCACGATTGATGAGTTAGGAACTGGGATTTCGCCAGGTCACACCATCGGTGAACAACAACAATATTTTCCGGCAATTGCTGAGTAATTAAGTTAATCGATCTAAAGATTGAGGAATCACTTCACCATCAATCGTATCTTCGCCTATTTGAATCATCAGTGATCCCTCGTTATGAATCACATTCCACGAATTATCTCTTATTAATAGGGTAGTGAGAGGATTGAGAAAGCTTTCAGCAAAACTAAAAAGTTCGATTCTTTCTGGCTGATATATTTTATCGGTGAGGAATTCTTGAATTAAAAGTTCTGGATTTTTATAGGTATAAATTTTTACTTTTTGGCTCATTTTCGTAGATTTATGAATCTTTTTTACACTTGGATTTCCAATTTCAATCCAGAGTTGATAACCACCACCTGCATCAAGAATACTGATGCTAGGTTCTTCGGGTGTTCCTAGTCCTTCTTTGGAAAACTGAAGTTCATCACTATAATTTAATGCATAAGCCAAAACTCTGGTGATTAAAAACGATTCTGATTCAGAAGGGTGCATTGCTACTCTAAAATCGAGAGTCTGATATACATTGCGATCTATATCGGTGAGATCGATTCGAAAGCGGTAGAGAGTAGAGGGTTGAGCCATAATTTCATTGTAATCACAGATGGTTCTGCAATAATAGTTAAGAAAATGAATAAAAAATTTATTGTGATCATATCGATACTTTTGGTGACTGGTGTTTCTTACTTTTATATTCGGAAACATAGAGATACATCTTCAAGGTAGACTTTCCATCCGCGGCGTTGAATCTGATTCAACTGATCAGACAAGCAAGCCACATATCGCAAGAAAACTCATTAGTGGTGATGTGCATTCTTGTTTCATCGACTCTGATGGATCTCTCAGTTGTTGGGGGGGGGGATAGTAGTGCACAAATTAAAAGACCCGATCATTGGTTGCCGATGATTATCTCTGGAATCGCTCCCGCCAGTTCAATTCCTAGTGCTTCTCTCAATTCTTATAATCCAGCTGGTATTCCAGTTTTAACTTCCGTTTCTTCTGGGGCTTATCACACTTGTATTATTCTTGGAGGAGCGCTCAAATGTTTTGGTAGAAATAATTACGGTCAAATTGGTAACCCAACAATCACCGCAGTACAGTATTTTACTATACCTCAAACGGTTGTTTCTTCAGGTGTCACTGCTGTGGGGGCTGGATATTATCACACATGTTTTGTAGTTGCAGGCGCACTCAAATGTTTTGGAAATAATAGTAATGGGCAATTGGGAGATCCATCAACAGGAGGAGTGACGAGCACTCCTTACACTGCGATTGCATCAGGAGTAACAGCCGTTGCAGGTGGTAACGGTCACACCTGCGCAATTGTTTCGGGTGCACTGAAATGTTTTGGTAAAAATGATTCCGGTCAAATAGGAAATGGAATTGCATCTGGTGCAGACGTCACCACTCCTTATACGGTTATTCCAGCAGGTGTTACTGATGTTGCGGCTGGAGATAGCCATACCTGTGCGATTGTTTCAGGCTCACTTCAATGTTTTGGTGCTAACAACATGGGACAAATCGGAAATGGTGTTTCAGGCACTGTTGTTACCTCACCTTATACAGTGATTGCAGCAGGTGTAAGCAAAGCAGGCGCTGGACTATTTTATTCTTGCGTAGTCGTAGCAGGAGTTCCGAAGTGTTTCGACTCTAACGGTTCAGGGCAATTTGGAAATGGATCTTCTGGAGGAGCGAATGTGACAACACCCACTTCATCCAACATCGCTGGAGTTACCGACATTTCTTTAGGTTTTTATCATTTTTGTTCCATCACTAACAATAATGAACTTTATTGCAATGGAGAAAATGGTGTTGGTAAATTAGGTAGTGGAACAGATAATTCTGGAAGATTAGAGAAAACACCCGTTCACATCATGGGCCCTTATTATCATGGTGGAAGTTATGATTATGTTGGTAGCCAAACTTTTCATTCAATGGCCGGAGGTACTGGGCATTCATGTGTGATTCAATCGGGTGGATCCCTCATTTGTTACGGAGATAATTCAAAAGGACAAATCGGTAATGGGAGTGGTGGAGTGAATGTTCGAGTAGATGCTCCTTATCAAGTGATCGCTTCAGGGGTGACTAAAGTTTTTGCAGGTTACACTCACACTTGTGCCATTTCATCTGGAGCATTGGTTTGTTTTGGAAACAACACTTTTGGACAATCTGGAACTGGAACAGGCGATTTTAGTGTGTTGACTCCAACGACGATTATTGCATCTGGCGTGACGGATGGTTTTGTAGGTGCAAACCATACTTGTGCCATGGTTTCTGGGAGTTTACAGTGTTTTGGAATTGGTTATACAGGACAACTTGGAAATGGCATTCAAAACTTAACTGTAGCCACTCCTTATCTACTTTTCTCTTCCGGAGTCACTGATGTAGCAGCTGGAATTTCTCATACTTGCGCAATTGTTTCAGGATCACTAAAATGTGTAGGAGATAATTCCTACGGACAAATTGGAAATAATGTTCAAACTAAATATTATTTATCCAATGATCCATATACAGTTTTTTCTTCTGGGGTAAGTTCAGTGGCAGCGGGGGATAACCATACCTGTGCTGTAGTTTCGGGAGCTCTATGGTGCTTTGGTGAAAATGGATACGGTCAAATTGGAAACAATACGAGTGGTACTTTTGAAACAACACCGGTTCAAGTAATTTCATCAGGCGTTGTTCGTGTTTTTGCTGCCGGACTCACCACTTGTGCCGAACTCAGTGATCATTCACTTAGTTGTTTTGGATATGGAGCCGAAGGGATTTTTAATGATGGAGCGATGGGGGCAACTCAAACCACACCTTTGCCGATCACTCTTCCAAGTGGGGTAGGTACACTAGTTGATTTTGATCTCAGTATTACTCATGCTTGCGGAATTTTTGATTTAGCTGGTGTTCGTAAGCTTTATTGCTGGGGTGGAAATAACTCAGCTAATATCTTTGATGACTCAATTTATTCGGACCCCATTACTTCACATTTAGTAACAGTCGCTTCCTCTCCATCAAAAGTTTCAATCGGAGTTAAGCACTTTTCTTTTAATCCGGCTGGTAACACTTGTTTCATTGATAATGGAGCGGTGAAATGTTTTGGAGACAATACTAACGGACAAATAGATCCAACTACAGCGGGTGTGACTGCATTTGTTCCCATCACTTTATGGGCAAATGGAGCAAGTTTAATCAGTGCAGGTGGATCATATCAAACCTGTGCTCTGATTAATGATGATGTGAAGTGCAGTGGATATAATTTTAATTATGCAATGAACCTTGGTGGTAGTGTTTCACCAAATACATATGGCTCTGATGTTACGATTCTTCATTCAGTGGGTCCTTAATCACTAAATTACTTGCGCAACTTATATTTTAAATATATGATCGGCTTATATGTGCCACCTAATGTGACACTTAACCGGAGGAAACCAAAATGGCTAAGAAAAAAACTGCTGCTAAAAAAGCAACTAAGAAAACTGCAACTAAAAAAACAGCTAAAAAAGCTGCTAAAAAATAGTAATTTTTCTTTTTTAAAAAGATTTATTCAAAAGCTCAAGACCTCGGTCTTGGGCTTTTCTATTTTACAGACCTATAAAGTTGAGGAGTCCCTATGCGTGAACAATTTAGAAAGTTTTCTCATCAAATAGCTGAATCTGCTGGTTCACCCATCGCTTTTTCACTCGCAACTCTTTCTATTCTCATCTGGGGGGCAAGTGGTCCTTACTTTCATTATTCAGAAACTTGGCAGTTAGTGATCAATACCAGTACCACGATCATTACTTTTCTGATGGTGTTCATCATTCAAAATGCACAAAACAGAGATTCAAGAGCGATTCATTTGAAATTAAATGAAATCATCAAAGGAGTGAAAGGTGCCCGAAACGAAATGGTGAATTTAGAAGAAGCTTCCGATGAAGAGTTAGAAATTCTTCATAATGAGTTTCAAGAACTTCACAACCGCATTCATGAGCAACTAGCGGCTCGTAAAAAAGAAAGTAAAAGTGATTAAAAAATTAATTTATTTTCATTATTTAGAACTTCAATAGGGGGAATGACTTCAGTTGGAATTTTTTCCAAGCAAGACTCTAGTCCCCACTCAAATAATTCTGAAATTCGCTCTACCCCAGAGGGATGAGGGTGGATCCAGGCAAAACACTTCTTTCCGAAAGGCTTCAAGCACTCAACATCATAAAATGCTGGGGCCCATGTACCTGTATTGAGGTATTCGATTCCTTCGAGATAACAGTGTTTTGAAATATGGGTATGTCCATGAATCACTCTTTTAACCATGGCGATTTTTGCGGCAATTGGAACTTGATGAAGTGCTTTTTCTTGGCTTTTTTCAACCCCAGATCTAATAGAGCGAGCATAAAAGATAAAAGCTGGAAATAATATAGCAAAGGGAATAGCAAAAAACCAAATGGACCACTCCGTAAATGTATTGAAGAGTAAAAAAATTTGAAAACTGGTGAATACTACCATTGAGAACAAAAGGGCTCGATCCAGCCATAGCTCTTTAAGTAATTGAATCGGATTAAAACAAGCAGGATGGGCATGGAGCTCTCTTAAACAAATCACTTCAGTGACAGAGGCATTCGCTTTCTCGGCAATATCTTCCATCCTTTTAATCATGGATAACGGATTTTTAAGCGGAGGGTGCAAGCCCTCCGTGATGGTTACCCAAAGAGTAACGATTGAACCCCAAAACCAGGTCCAAAGAATAAAAGGTTGGGCCTTGAGGATGTATTCGTAAAAAAACACTAAATACTCACTCGCTGATCCTTTGATGTAACTATTTTCGCTATGGGGATTCATCAGTCCCATGGCATTGATAATGTATTTCCCAGCAAGATTTCCAAACGGAATCCTTAAAGTAACATGGTGATGTTTTTTAATGAAAGGACTCACTGGATTGAGACACATGCTATAGGGATCATATTGATTGCCGTGTTCAATCAAGGTGTCATCATTACTGATGTAAAACCATTCAGCAAAACTAACCAGTGATCCATTTTGATGGATTCCCAAGCGAAATCTGATTTCATTTTGAACTTTAGGCCAATGGAGTTCGATATCGTGATTACCAATAATGAAAACAATCTTATTTCCATTTTCGATAAAGCTTTTTAAGGAATTTACCCAGATTGAATGAGCATCTAAAATTGTTTTAATTTTAAATAGTGACTTATCTTCTTCTGGATTCAAACCACGTCTGAGCTCTAGCCAACTTAGATGTAGATGAGATGATTGAGGAATGCTCATCACTGAATCAAAATCAAAAATATCACCATTAAGAATGAGTTCGATGGGTTCTGTTGTTTTTTTTTCAATAAATTCGAGAAAATTTTTAAAACTTTGATCAATATAAAAATCAGGACTTTTAAATCTTTTCCACAAAGGCACTCTGGGGTGAGGCGGCTCTCGATCAGCAAGATGAATGTCGCTGACTACTACGGTGTGGGACAAGCTTTTGCTGCTCATAGATCATTAATGCAGCAAGTTTCGTTCCTAATGCATAATGAAATCTAAATTTTTATAGTAATGGGAACGACGATTGGCTTCTTGATCAACCTTTTTTAAACACAGGGCTAAATTTGTTGTCTCAAGGGAGCATTTTTTTGCATCTCTCCAGGCTTTATTTCTCATCCATGCAGCCCATTCTACTACCAACTTCTCTTCAATTCCCTTTGGAAGTGTTAAGTTATTGTGATCATAGGTTCTAAAAGCGATCCATAGATCATCCATTGAACTTTTAAGGATCTTGGTTACTTTAATGTAATCATTTTTTGCTGAGTCTGATTGAAATGGAGTTTTAACTTTAATGAGCGTTTCAACCATATCGTAAGCAATATGAGCATTCATGGATAAGATGAGCAAGGTGCCAGGTTGAAAATCTTTTTGATGAAGGGCTTTGAATGCGGTTTGCCAGCTCTCCGGCATCCGAGATAGTTGCTTGGATTGTTCTGAATAAAGTGCTTTACGGTATAAATCAGAGTGGGCGACTAAAATCTTTTTAACAAAATCTGGATCCTCAAAATAATGTTGTTTAATTTTAAGATCAATAGCTATCAGGGTAGACGTATAAACTTCAGCAAATAACCCATGAATATCATTACAAGATCTAAACTGAAGACCAAGATCATGAATGAGATCAAGAGCCTCTTCACTTGTTTGAAGGGGGGTAGATAAACGAGCCAAATCGCTAGAGCTTAAGCATGGTGAGGCCAGTGTAGGGGTTGAAAGCCCTAAAGAAGAGATGAGGAATAAGATCGACAACATGGGATCGAATTATTACATAAATACTAAATAAAATCAATAGTTCATTGTTTTAGGCTGCATGCTGTTCTGAATATCGATTTTTAGGTTTTATTTTTGGTTTTAAGTGTCGAATCATCACATGTTGGCTCCTCATTTGATTTTGAATGATATCAAATGCCAAATAAACTAGACCAGGAACAATAAATAAAAATAAATGAACATAAATCAAAGTAAGTAAAAGGGCGTTTGGGTTTTTAAACATAAATTCCTCCACAACCAATAATGGAGCATAACTTGGGCCAGGCTAGCGTCAGTTTATCGTCAAAGAAAAGCTACCTTTACCATTTTTGAGACATTTTAGGACGTGAATAGGCATTTGGTTTAATGCGTAAAGTTAGACACTGAAATAGGATGTTGCATCATCAGGTATTCTTAAAGATTCAATTTAGAATACCGTTAAGTAAAGAGTGCCAAAAGAATTTATATACATCGATGATTTTAAAATAGCGCTCAAGTATATGGTGGAGCAATTTAAAGTGATTTATCCTCAAGATAAGTTGCAAACATTTGATTATGGAATGGATGCGATTGAACACATTAAAAAATCACCTCAATTACCTTTCATGATTTTTTGTGATGTAAATATGTCGCGGTTTAGCGGAACTGATTTACTGGATCTAATTAAAAGAGATCCTAAATTACACCAGATACCAGTGGTATTGGTGAGTGCCGAATTAGATCAAAAAACTAGAATTGAATTGGAACAAAAAGGTGCATTTCAACTAGTACCAAAACCATTTCAAGGCGTCGAATTAAAATCGGTAGTAGATCGATATTTGTCACAAGCCATCGATGTAAAAACACTTGAATCTCTTGATGTAGGCTTTACGGATGATGCGATTGATTTAATTGGGCAAGCTCAAAATTATGTTGGATGCAAAGATGAAAATTCTGTAAAAGAACTGTTTAGAATTTATCATACGATTAAGGGTGGAGTTTTCACATTACAGTTTCCATCGGTAGGAGTATTTGTTCATTTATTGGAAAATGTATTGATGATCATTGGAAAGTATTCAATTTATTCGCATGAAATGGTGAGTGCACATCTTCGTGAATCTCACACGCATTTGTTGAATCAATTAAATAATATTAAACAACAAAAACTTCTTGATCCCGCACCAGAAAAACTCGTGGAAGGATTAACGTTAACTATTTCAAACGCAAAAACTGGATGGTTGAAAGGTAATCAAGTTGAAAAACAAGAGCAATTACCAGTAGAGATTAAAAATCCCTCTACTCTAAGAATTGCGAATGAAAAGATGGACGAACTCCAGCAGAGGTTTAAAAAACTTCAGCAAATTAGGGTGAAGATGAATCAATTTGCACAAGAGTTAAAACGTGAATTCTCCGATGAAGGTTTTCCAAATCAATTGATAGAATTAGTTTCGGATATGGAAAAACAAAGCATGGGAATCATGGATTTTTTCATCACTCTCAGGGTAATCCCTGTTGCCAGGTTAAAAGCTTTTGCAACTCAAACCGCATTACAAACATCGGATATGTTAAAAAAGAAAATCAATTTTATCTTTAATGCTGATGAATCACTCGAGGTGGATCAGGCTGTTTTAGAAGTGCTTGAAACATCACTCACTCATTTGATCAGAAACTCGATTGATCATGGAATCGAAATTAGAGAGCAAAGATTTGCATCAGGCAAAAATGAGATAGGACAATTAACAGTAGAAATCATAAAAGATTCCCGTGAGTCTTTTATTATGAAGATTGCCGATGATGGTGCTGGGATTAATGCGGATCGATTGCGTGAAATGGTTTCATTAAAAGGAATCATGGAGGAAAAATCGTTGAGAGATTTACCGAATGAAAAAATTTATGAATTTATATTTCTTGATGGATTAAGTACCAAACAAGGGTTAACAGAAATATCTGGTCGTGGTGTAGGCTTGAGCGCAGTGAAAGATCGTATCCTGCAATTGGGGGGCACCATTGATGTGATCAGCGAATGGGGTAAAGGAACTAGTTTTGAAATACGAATGCCGAGGGTTTTTCAGCTATGAATCCTTGTAGAAAAGTAAAAATTTTAATTGTAGATGATTCTTCCAATTTGCGGCAAGTGATTAAACGATATCTTCAAATGGCTCAAACTGAAGGATATCTTTTTGAATTTGATGAAGCTTGCAACGGATATGAGGCCGAACAAAAATTACAAGAAGCAGCCGTGATAGACGAACCATTTGAGATTGTTTTTTTAGATTGGATGATGCCAAAAGTAACGGGATATGAGTTCATGAAAAAAATTAGGGAAATAGAGATTTTCAAAGTAATGCCTTCTATCATCATGCTCACTGCTGAAACAAACTCTGAACAAATTAATGCTTGTATGAAGTACGGCGTTTCTAAATATATTATTAAACCTTTTACTCAAGAAATGTTGGCTAATGTTTTACATGAATTACTAGAGGGTAAAGCTGACGGAGGAATTAAATATGCCATTTGATGTGATTAATCAGAATGAATATATTTTAGTAAAATTACAGGGCGAGTGTTTGGGTGGAGAATCTCCCAATGTAGGTGAATTACTTTCAAAAATGGTGGAAGAAACAAAACTTAAATTTGTAATATTTCAGGCTACTGAGTGTTCTGCTATTGGATCCTCATTTCTTCGAGATATGACCATTGGTTATAAAGCCATAAAGGCTTTGAATGGCCAAACACGCTTTGTGGGTGCAAAACCCAGTGTGAATCAATCCGTGGTTCAGAACGGGCTAGATCGAATTTTTGTACCGAAAATGAGTTTAAAAGGTGCGTTGGTTGATTTTGGATTAGTTAAGCAAAAAGATTTTGATGTGAATGTGATCAATCCATTTTTAAACGCAACGATCAAAGTTCTTAAAATCCAATGTTTTATAGAATCTAAGCCCGGTAAACCATTCATGAAAAAATCCACAGATCCTCTTTTATTAGGTGATGTGAGCGGAATTATTCCGATTGTTTCAGAAAGTTTCAACGGAACGCTAGCCATTAGTTTAAGTGAATCCATTTTTTGTCATATTGTAAAAAATATGTTGGGTGAGGAATGCACAGCGATTAATGAACAAAATGTGGATTTAGTGGGAGAGTTGGCGAATATGATTCTCGGTCAAGCAAAAGTTGAATTAGGGCAATTGGGATATGGAATTCAAATGACCATTCCATCGTGTGTATGGGGTAAAGATCATAAAATTAAACATTTCGGCGGAGGAATGTGTGTGGTGATGCCATTTGAAACTGAAGTGGGAACCTTCTATTCCGAAGTGATGACCAACAACACAGTTCAAGAGCAAAAGAAGGTTGGATGATTTTTAAAAAAGAATAAAAAAAAGGCCACTGGATATTTCCAGCGGCCTTTTTGATTCGAAAATTAATTGTTAACCGATATTTTCAAGAATGGTAGCAACTCCTTGGCCAAAACCAATGCACATACTGGAGAGTCCGAATTCTATTTTTTTAGATTTCATCAAGTGAATCAAGGTTCCTGTGATGCGTGTTCCAGAACAACCGAGTGGATGACCAAGAGCAATCGCTCCACCATTAAGATTCACTTTTTCTTCCATGTGATCGAGTAGACCTAGATCTTTCAATACTGGAATGCTTTGAGCTGCGAAGGCTTCATTTAACTCAACAAGTCCGATTTGATCGATCTTCATGTTCGCACGTTTCAATGCTTTTTGAACCGCAGGAACTGGACCATAACCCATGATCGATGGATCACAACCAGCGGCTGCAAAGTTAATCACTTTCACTAGTGGTTTTAATCCCAGTGATTTAGCGCGTGCTGCACTCATCACGAGAAGGGCAGAGGCTCCATCGGAAATTGCGGATGCATTTCCAGCAGTGATGGTTCCGTTTTTAGGATCAAACACTGGTTTCAAGGCGGAGAGTCCTTCGAAGGTAGTTTCCGGACGAACCACTTCATCGATTTCAATCAATTTTAGAAAGCCTTTTTCATCGTGTCCTTGGATGGGAACGATTTCATTTTTAAAGCGTCCTTCAATCGTCGCCTTGTGGGCATTCATGTGGGAGCGAAGCGCAAAACGATCTTGTTGCTCGCGGGTTACGCCATGCAGTTTTGATAACATTTCAGACGAAAACCCCATGTTTTGAGAGCCTTTTGCTACATTTTTATTCGAGCGTGGATTAAAATCTACGTTAAACGACATGGGAACATGTCCCATGTGTTCTACGCCGCCTACGATGAAAATATCACCGTATCCTGCTTGAATGCTCATCGCTGCAGTGTGAAGTGCAGTCATGGAAGATCCACAAAGACGATTGATCGTTTGTGAACTCACGCTAAACGGAATGCGAGTGAGGAGTTGAGCCATGCGACTCACATTGAAGGCTTGCTCCAGGGTTTGTTGTACGCAACCCCAGATGATGTCTTCAATTTCACTAGGGTCAATAGCTGCATTTCGATCTAATAATGAGTTCATCAAATGTGCGGAAAGTTCTTCAGCACGAATATTTCTGAACGCTCCATTTTTAGATTTCGCCATCGGAGTGCGAACTGCATCCACAATCACTACATCTCTATCATTTAGTTGCTTAGCCATTTTTTGATACCTCTTCTAGTACTGTTTTTGAACCTGGAGTCACTTCATAGAGTAATCCGTATTTTTTAAAGTAGGTGTTTCCTTTTTCGATCAGCGTTGCAACGCCAATCGATTGAGCATATCTCATTGGTCCACCTCGGAATGGAGGGAAGCCAAGTCCGTTTAGCATCGCCATATCTAGTTCGTAGGCTTCATCCACAATTTTTTCTTCTAAGCAGCGAGCGCTTTCGAAAATAAAGGGAAGCATCAAGCGATCCACAATTTCTGAATCCGTGATCGTGGTGTTGAGAGCTGAAGCATTCAAACCGATCATTGGATAAACATCAGGGTTCACTTCTTTTTTAGGTTTGCCTTTTGCATCTACAGAATAAACGTAGAAACCCTTACCATTTTTTTGTCCGAATCTTTGTGCTTTATAAAGTAGAGCTACAGAGTAATCCGGTTTGAGAGGCATGCGATCTGGAAAGCCCTTTGCCATCACTTCAGAGGCGTGATTTGCAGTATCCACTCCCACCACATCCAGTAAATACGCAGGGCCCATTGGCCAGCCCCATTTTTCCATTACTTTATCGATGCGTACAAAATCCACACCTTCAGCAATCAATTGATTGAAAGCGGTGAAGTAGGCAAACAGAACACGGTTAACTAAAAATCCCGGACAATCATTCACCACAATCGGAGTTTTTCCCATTGCACTTGCATACATCACCGCAGTGGCGATGGTTTCAGGAGAAGTTTTAGCTCCACGAATGATTTCCACGAGTGGCATTTTAGGAACTGGATTGAAAAAATGCATTCCACAAAATTTCTCCGGACGTTTTAACTGAGCCGCTAATCCTGTAATCGAAATCGTAGAAGTATTAGAAGTGATAATCGTTTCAGGAGAAACGGTATCTTCCACTTCTTTTAAAACTGCAATTTTTACTTTTTCATTTTCAGTCACTGCTTCAATCACAAAGTTTGCTGCTTTGAGATCGTCTTGTTTGATGGTGGGAGTGATGCGAGAAAGGGTGTCGGCCATTCCCATGGCTGTCATTTTTCCACGTTGAATTTGTTTATCTAAAAGAGTCGCTGCTTCTTTCATGCCGTGACCAAGAGCTTCAGCACGAATATCTTTCATGAAGATTGGAATTTTTGAGTAAGCACTTTGATAAGCAATGCCTCCGCCCATGATTCCTGCGCCAAGAACTGCCGATTGTTTGATTTCTTTAGCGAGAGCTTTTGCTGCTTTTGCTTTTTTCTTCACCATTTGATCGGCAAGGAAGATTCCCACCAAGGCTTGAGCTTGAGAAGTTTTACAAACTTTACCAAATGCTTCCGCTTCATTTTTTAGTGCATCATCACGGGTTAGGCCCAATGATTTTTCAATCGCATCGAGTGCCGCGAAGGGAGCAGGGTAGTTCGTGCCAGCAACCATGAAAATCCCAGCTTTATTGATTGAAATTGCCATTGATTTTTCATTGGTATTGAGTGGAATTTTGTTTTTCTTCACATCTTTGCGTTGTTTCCAAGCAATTTTTCCATTAGCGCATTGAGTGAGTAGATCAATTCCGGCTGTGCGAAGATCAGTAGGTGCTACGATTGCATCGATCACGCCAATTTTAAATGCATCATTTGCATCGTATTGATTTCCAGAGGCGATCCATTCTACAGCAGGATCAACACCAATTAAGCGTGGGAGTCTTACGGTTCCGCCCCAACCTGGAATAATTCCTAATTTTGTTTCCGGTAGACCAATTTTTGTTCCTGGAGTGGCGATACGGAAATCGCAAGTGAGAGCGTATTCTAATCCTCCACCAAGCGCAAAGCCGCTAATGATACAAACCGTAGGGATGTTTAAATCTTCAATTTGGTTAAATTGCTTTTGATTGATCGAGATCCATTCCGCGAGTTCTTTTTCAGTGCGTTTGAACTCATTTAAAAATTCAGTGATATCGGCGCCAGCTAGAAATGTTTCTTTTCCGCTGCACACGAGTAAGCCAGTGACACCAGAGAGATTGCTCTTCAAAGCCTCGAGAGCTCCTTTGAGTTCTCCCACGGTCTCGGTGTTGAATTTATTTACCGATTCTTTTTTTAGATTTACGGAAAGTTCAAGGAAGCTAGTTCCTTCGATTTTTTTGAGTTCGATACAATTGCCTGTGAACAGCATAAGTGGAGAGATCCTTTCGTTGTTGCCTTAGTCTTAATTATATCGGTAAAATATTAAATATGGACATGCAAATTCTCGATACCCTCAAACTTCTTTGGCCCAAGCTGTTAGTTGCACTTTTATGCGGTGGATTGATCGGTTTTGAGCGTGAATTGAAGAGTAAGGCTGCGGGGATTAAAACCAATATGTTGATTTGTGTGGGAGCAACTCTCTACACCGCAATCTCTATTGTGATGGCATCGTCTGAAACGGGAATGGGTCTCAAGGGTGATCCTGCTCGTATTGCTGCTCAAATTGTTTCGGGTATTGGTTTCTTGGGTGGGGGTGCGATTCTTCAATCAAAAGGAAATATTATCGGACTCACGACAGCGGCAACTATTTGGCTGGTGGCTGCGATTGGTGTTTGGATTGGGATGGGGTATCTCGCAGTTGCATTCTGCGTTACTGTTTTAATTGTCGTCGTATTGGTCACCGTGACCTTATTTGAAAATCATTTCTTGGGAAGAAAGCGTTACTTTAGAATTACGATTCATCTTCGTGAAAAATCAGATGAAATTACTCGCGCTGCTTTAGAAGAACTCATGAATGATCATGAATTAAATTTAGAAGAATACCGTGAGATCATGAGTGGTGAGCAACCTGAAATTCGCTTGGCTTATGTAGGTAGAAATCATGATCATGCTCACATGTTGCTTGAGCTTTGGAAGATTCGCGGAATTTTGGATGTGAAGCAATAAATCAATAGGAGGGTGGCAAAGCCACCCGGACTATGATCGCAAACTTGACGGCCGAGCAAAGCTCGGCAAACAAGTTGAGATCATCTATTGAGAAGAAGTTTAGAATATTAATGAATCGGTGCGAGCATGATTGTTTTTAAAAAGCTGATGTAGTCACGGTCCGAGGCACGCAAGTGCCGAAGGTGCGAGCTTGATTGACGGCCGAGCAAAGCTCGGCAAACAATCAAGCTCGCATAGTCCGGCTGACTCCGTCAGCCTCCTTCGGACCGTCAACTTACACAACGGATTAAAAAAATAGTTTTGTATTCCTGCGAAAAAAGTTTCTATCTTATTGAATTCCTTGCAAATACTCCTTAATCTTAAAGGATAGGAGATCCATTATGACCAAAGCAGATTTGATTAACATCGTCGCGCAAAAGGTAAATTTGCAAAACCGCCAAGCTGAAACGGTGGTGAACTTAGTATTTGATATGATGTCGGATACTTTGAAAAAAGATGATCGCATTGAAATTCGCGGGTTTGGATCATTTGTGAATCGCGTTTACGGAGCTTACGAAGGACGTAATCCAAAAACGGGTGAGCTAGTGAAGGTAGATCCAAAACGTGTCCCATTTTTTAAGGTTGGAAAAGAACTGAAAGAAATGGTGGACCGTAAAAAATGAATCAAAAACAAATAAAACTTTTTTTATTTTCAATATTCCTAGCACTGAGTTTTTGCGTGGATATGCGTTCAGCATTTGCCGCTGCAGATGATGACTATAATTTTAGCTGGCTAGATCCAGACAAAAAAATCTACGTTCTTCAAAATCGTAAATTTCGTAAAGCTCAATCCGCACAAATCTTTGTTTTGGGTGGTATGGGATTAGGTGAAACCTACCGCAAAGCATTCCAGTATCAAACTCGATTGGCTTACTGGTTTAACGAAGATTTTGGGTTAGAGGCATTTTATACTGGAAGATCTAATACTGAAAATGGAGCTTATGGTTCTCTTGCTCGTGCTCTTGGTTCAGGAACTAGTCCTTATATACGCGAAGTGAACAATCAATTTGGTGTTCTCTTCAACTGGGCTCCTTGGTACGCAAAAATCAATGTTTTCAATTCAATACTTTATTTTGATTGGTACTTCAGCATGGGTGCAGGAAGTATGGGCACAGAAGTAGGACCAAAAACTAAAGCTGAAATTGCTTCTCAGTGGAAAACAGAAAATCTATTTGCAGTTTATCTCGGTACTGGACACTTATTCCATCTTTCTGAACGTTTTATGGTGCGTCTTGATTTTCTGGCGCATTTTTATAGTGCGGCAATCGATGGTGGGAATTCCGCAACTGGCGCTTCAAATGATAAAGCCATTTTTTCAAACACGAGTTTGAATCTTGGGATTGGATTAAAACTATGATTCTAGGTTTGCTTCTATTGGTGAGTAGTGCACAAGCATCGTTCACGGATGTGAAGCATGCTTATGATTCTGGGCAATATTTTTCTGCAGCAAGGATGGCATTCAACGATGCCAATCATGCTGGAAATAAGGCCGAGCAAGCTTTAGCTTATGCTTGGGTTTCAGAAAGTTTAATTCGTGCAGGATTAGATCAATCTGCACTTTATTTTTTCTTTCGTACGATTCAATTGCAAGATCGCACGGCTTCAAGAAAAGTATTGGAATTAGCACCAATCTTAATTGAAAGAACGGGGCCTGATTTGATGAGAAAATTTCTCACTAAATTTACCAATATTGAAGATTATTCCTCACGCGCCAAGAATGCCTATTTTGTTTCGTTAGCTAAAGAAAAGTTATTAAAAGGTGATTATTCGGGTGCAATTCAAAATGCATCCTTAGTGCAAACCAATCATCAACTTTATCCAGTGGCCCTTCAAATTAAAGCCACTGCGGAAACAATGATTAATCAATCCGCTGCTGCCATTCGCGATTTTGCTGAATGTGCCAGTCATGCGGATCAAAGAAATGAAGTAGATGAAGAACAGATTTCAGGTTCTCTACAAGCAAAATGGAATTCATTGAAAGAAAATGCGGCCCGTGATTTGAGAGCTCGTTGTATTGCTGGTCAAGCTCGTGTTTTATACGAGACTGAAAAATTTGATGAAGCGGATCGTATGTATGATCAAATTCCAAAGGCAAGTTTCGTCTGGACGGACACTCTGTTTGAACATGCTTGGAATAGTTATGCGCGCGAAGAATACAATCGAACTTTAGGAAAGTTAGTTTCTTATAAGAGTCCTGCACTTCAGTTTTCTTTCAATACCGAAGTAGATGTGCTCATGGCGCAATCCTACATGGCATTATGTATTTATCCTGATGCTTCTAAAATCATTGATGAGTTCACTAAAACTTATGGATCAGTGGCAAAAGAAGTAAAAACTTTTGTGGATACCAATTCCAGTGATCTTAGGCCTTATTTTAATTTAGGTAAGGAAGCGCTCGCGCAGAAGCTACACACGGATCGCAAGCTTTATCGTTTTATGAATCGATTTGTTCGCTCACCTTATTTTGAGGCAGTTGCTTTATCTCAAGAAAGAGTAGCGGCAGAACGCATTGCGATTCAACGCATGGATTCTTCCCGCCCTGAAACGAGCACTGGAATGAGTGCTGGATTTCCAGGGTTTTTATCACTTGTTTTAGAATGGCGTAATCGTTCCATTGAATTACTCGGTGGAATTTACATCAAGAACTCCATGATTGATTATCATCAAGTGTTAATCTCTGATTTTGAAAAAATGCAATTCATGAAAATTGATTTACTTTCTCACTTAAAACAAAAATTAATGGAGCCTGAGTTGGCAAGTTCAGCTGAAAGAAATCGCGGTAATCGAATTCCTGTTCGCAGAAATGATCAACTTCTTTGGACCTTTAACGGCGAGTTTTGGAATGATGAAATCGGGGATTATGTTTTCGCCCTCGAATCAGAATGCAATAAGGATGATGCGAAATGAAACTCTTATCAATTCTCCTGATTTTAATGACCGTATCGGCTCAAGCAGCGATGAATTATGGCGCTGTTCAAAACCCGAAGGAAAAACAAATTGAATCGATTCGAAATGAAGAGATTCGAGCTGTTAAAACGGCTCTTTCTTTGCGTAGTCATGAAAATCGTAAGGCAGAACTTTATCTGAGATTGGCTGAACTCTATTTAGAATCTTATCAATCTGATTTTTTATTAGAGGGAAGATTGCAAGAGCAGGCATTGCAAAAAAATCCTAACGCAAAATTTGTACGTGAAAGAACCGTTGATGATTTAAAGAATGGTATTGGAGCTGCTGAAGAAATATTATCTTTAAACGTAGACCCTAAAAAATTAGATCAAGTTTATTACTTTCTTGGCTACAATTATGCCCAATATGGGGATGTTCAAAAGAGTGCTAAGTATTATAAAAAACTAGCGCAAGATTATCCCACCTCAAAATTTGCAGTAGAAGGATTTCGCGCTATTGGTGAAGAAGCTTTTGCAAAAGGCGATTACAATGAAGCTCAAACACAATTTGAACAAGCGTTGAAAAAAACCAGTGATCCTTCTCAACAAGCACGTTTATACCATAAATTAGCTTGGTGCTATTATCGTCAAAAACGAACAAACGATGCAATTGAATCCATGAAAAAGGGGATTGCACTTGCTCAAGGCGATCAGGAAAAGTTTTTAAGCATTCGTGAAGAAGGACTCCGTGATTTAGCTATCTATTACGCAGAAAGTGGCAGAGTAGAAGAAGCAATTGATTATTTCCGCAAAAATGCTGGTGGCGGAGAAAATGGTGAAGAAAAACTCATTAAAGTATTAGAAAAAT
>CANBTI010000023.1 GCA_947372355.1 Bdellovibrionales bacterium
GTTTCATTATACGAGAGTGATCGATTGATCGTTGGTCCACACACTCACAACCATTTAGATTCAGAGGATTTGTTTAAACTGATCAACCAATGCGCAACGTCCATGGGATCACGCACTCTTCATGGTTGGATGAGTTCTCCCTTCAAAAACGTAAAAACAATTGAAGCTCAACAAAATGCCGTGAAGGAATTAGCGGCTGAATCTTTGGAAGCTGCTCAAATTCATACCAATTTAAAAGAAGTTTATGATTTGGATCGCATCTTAGGGCGAGTATCCACTAAACTTGCTCACCCCCGTGATACTTATGCGCTTGGATCATCGCTAAAAAATGCATTTTTATTCACGGAAAAGCTTTCTCGGTTTAAAACTCCGAATTTAAAAAAATTGAGTGAAAAATTTTCTAAAGCAGAAAAAGATCTTCATGAAATTTCGGAGCGAATTTTACGCACCCAAAAATCGGATGCCCCACTTCACACTCGTGATGGCGGAATTTTTGAACTCGGTACGGATCCAGAACTCGATCGCTTGATCAAACTCACCACCGAAGGTGAAAAATTCATTGTTGATCTAGAAATAAGAGAACGCGAAGCAACCGGCATTGGATCACTCAAAGTGAAATATAACCGTGTGTTTGGTTACTTCATTGAAATTTCTAGTGCGAATCTTAAAAATGTTCCAAGCCACTACCAACGCAAGCAAACAACGGTGGGCGGAGAGCGTTTTTTCACGGAAGAATTAAAAAAGTTTGAAGAAGAAATTCTCACCGCCTCTTTTAAACAAAAAGCATTAGAAACAAGTTTATTCCAAAAGCTCATTGAAGATCTGAATTCACACGCTGAACAGCTAAAATTATTATCTGAATCCATTGGCGAACTGGATGCACTTTTATCTCTCTCCTTTTTAGCGGCGAAATCGGCTTGGTGTTTTCCTCAAATCGATGAATCTTTTAATTTAAAATTAGTGAATTCTCGACATCCCGTAGTGGATGAGGCATTGCGCGGGCAATTCGTAGCCAATTCAGTGGATCTTTCCCCTACTACTGCTCGAACCCTCATGATCACAGGTCCGAACATGGGTGGTAAATCCACAATCATGCGCCAGATTGCACAAGTGATTATTCTTGGTCAAATGGGTGCTCCCGTTCCGGCTACTTCTGCGAATTGGGGAATTTTTGATTCTCTTTACACTCGAATCGGCGCTCAAGATGCGATTGCAAAAGGGCAATCTACCTTCATGGTGGAAATGGTGGAACTTGCGCACATTTTATCACACGCCAACAATCGCTCTTTTGTGGTTCTTGATGAAATCGGACGCGGCACTAGCACTTACGATGGTATGAGTGTGGCTTCTGCGAGTTTAGAACATCTTCACACGAAATCAGGCGCACGCATTGTTTTCGCCACTCACTATCATGAACTCACTGAACTCGAAACGCGATTGCCTGGTCTTAAAAACGCTCACATGAAAGTTCTCGATGAAAAAGGAAAACTCACTTTTCTTTATGAATTGGCAACGGGCCGCTCATCCAAAAGTTTCGGGATCCAAGTTGCCGAACTCGCGGGATTACCTAAACCCGTGATCAAACAAGCTTGGAATATTTTAAAGGGCTTAGAAGCATCAGCGGCATTGGTTGGAAATGGAAATGCTGAAAGTTCTCCACAATTATCATTATTCCAGGCGATCAATGAACAAAGTATCGATCATGATGTGAGTGAGAATAGTGCTATCAATGATAGCAGTGATAGCAGTGATAGCATCGTTGATGGCATTAAATACCAATGTTCTCCACTTCGGGTGCCCGAAGTGCGAAATAATACCGATATAAAAAAAGAACCCGCACCAGAGCACCCCGTTTTGGGTGAATTGCGCGAGCTCGATTTGAATAGTATGACGCCGATTCAGGCGATGAATGTATTGCTTAGTTTAAAGAATTCAATTTAAAACTAGAGTTTACTTAAAACCAATTCTAATCTCGAAATAAATCCATTCATATCTTCAACCGTAACAGGCTTATCTAAAATCACATTTTCACTCAATACTTCTGATTGGCGGTATTGTTCAGCAGGGTTTAACGAGTCAAGATTTGCAAGTGAAGCCGTAGCAATTCCACCACTCACCAAACCACCGGTTGTTCCCGTCAATAAAGATGCATTAATAGTTCCAGCACCTTCGACAAATTCAATCGCTGATCCAGCCGCTGCTGCAGCACCAGTTAAGTAAACCGCTCCGAGAACGACTAGAGCATCACCGATTACTGAACCTGCGACTTGCGCTTGTTCGATGTATCGTTGATCGGTTAAATCATCAAAAGAATAAGATCTTTTATTTCCAATCGGTGCACAGGTTGTTGCCTCATAACCAAGATTACACTTTTCAAATTTAACTCTATTTTCTAAAGTTTTTGTAACCCTGACATAAAGGTCTCCCCGTTTTCTTTCGATTGGAAAAACATCATTGCCCTTTGCATAACTATTTTCAACCAGTGTCACAAAACCAAATACGAACAAACTAATCATCATTGTAATTTTTTTCATATCATTTCCTTTTAAAGTTCCGAGCAATTAGGAATTTTTTTAACCATTTCTAAAACTTCAGGGCCATGTTCTAACTCCATCAGCAAGTTAAGCTGGTCAAGACTATGAACAAAACCATCGCCCAACATTGGAGGTGTATCTAGAAATTTTTGATCACGGTAAACCACCGATTGATCACTCACTCTCATCACCGAAACACCGATGTAACAACGTTTTTCAATCGTACAAGTATTATCATACGAGATCACATATTCAGTCGATGGACGTTGTTCATAATGATTAATCCAACTATGATCTTTTAACACCACTGTCGTTTTATTTTCAGTGTCTAAGATATGATTTAAGCTATTAAAAACATAAGAACATTGTTTCTGTGTATTTTTTTCCATCCGCAAAGCAAAGGATTCTTGAGAATGAACAAAAGCGAGAATATTTGGAGAGATGGGATAGCTAGAATAGTTCAACTGCACATTGGTTTCTATACCAGCAATTCCAAGATACTCGTGAAAAACAATCATGTAACGAGTATCTCCACGGGCTGCATTCCACTCATCAATATTACAAGTAATCATTTTGGTCTTTGAATTATTTTTACAAATCTTTACCCCACCATTAAATAAAATGGGATGATGATTAAATACAATTCTTTCTCCTACTGATTTCACTGCTTGAGAGTATCTTTGATAAAGATTAATAGTAGATTGATCGCTCAATTCAAGTTTTTGATCTAATTCGTTTAGTTGATAACTTCTTTTCATCCAAACAGAAATTTCATTTCTAATCGATTTAAAAACTCCATCTTCTCCACCACCGTTTCCTACATGTTCTTGTGCAAAAGCATTATTGAGGCTGATGGTTCCCAGTAACGCCAACATTCCAATTTTCATTATTGTTTTCATATTTTTTTCTCTCTTTTTTTATTTTTATTTACTGTTAGGGGGAACAATTGCACCGAAATTCGAAACACATCCTTGGGTTTCTCTTCTCGATTAAATCGTTCATACAGATCATTCTGAAACTTTCGAATCATCTGTTTAGCTTCCGGAAGGTTTTGGTAATCAAGGGGAAGAGTTAAGGAAGTGAAATCACGTTCCTCCACTTCACGCTCTTCTAAAGTTTTCTTTGCTAGCTCTAGGGTTTGAAAATGATTTTTTTGAATGGATGTATTGCTGAGATCATCGCTAGTGCGGTGTCCGCCCTTGGAACGGATCCACGTTCCATCTTCACTGATGGTGATTATTTGCAAACGAATCATGCGCTCGATCGCTTTTTCCGTGATAGAGAGTGATAATCCAAGGCGCTCTGCCACAAACGCAACAGTGGAAATAAAAGCACGGGTTTGCATCATGGATAAAATTGCAAAATAATACCACTCACTCATGAGCGCAAATTGATCCATGGAGAGTTTTAGATATTCAAGTTGATCTTTTGAAACACGTTTCTGATTAGCAGCAGTGATGTAATCTTTTAATACTGAAGAACGCTCCATCGGATCGAGCATCAATTTTATAGAAATACGTTCCGCCATTTTTTTAGTAACCGGACGCGCTCCATTCAAAATCTCCGTCAAAGTACCCGAGCTCACGCCCAGTTTTTTTGCATAAGCACGCGTAGAGTATTGCGGATTTTTCTTTCGTATATCCGTGAGCTTACGGTGCAAGAGGTTTTGAATGACTTCGTTCTTCATAGTGCGCATTCTACAGATGTTATGTAAGAATGGCAATGCATTTTGGAGCGTAACGCTCCAAAACTGCTCCATCTTTTTGGAGCATGCAACTAATTTCGTTCAATCATTATTTGTAAATCATCTATTTTACACATGTTTTATGTATTAAATTATTGACCAAAAACATCTTAACCAATATATTAACCACAATCTAAATTTAAAAATGAATAGGATTCATATTATGAAAACAACTAAACCCATCAGTAAGTTTGCATTACCCATCATCCTGTTGATTACCCTTTCAGGAGTTGCTCATGCGCAATCCGAAACAACTGGCGAATTTAATTTATCCACAGATGAAACTCCAGTAGATGTTTCAGGATTTAACGCTACTGAAAAAAATAATTTAAAGTCAGATAAAATCAATGTAACCTTTTCACCCAATGAAACTTGCAGACAATTCTTAGAAAGAAATGCAGCTTCAAGAACGATCAAAGCTAACGATCATATCAAAATCTCGAAAAAAATTGCATTGGGTGGTCTACTCTCTGCACTTCTCATCACTCCTCAATTTGGAATTCCTGTGATGGCGGGTGGAATTATTTATAGCACTTACTCTTCCATTCGAGTCGCTGGTGCTTATAATGTTTTAAATACTATCGATGAAGCCTATTTATATAAAATGACAGGTCAAACGGGTTACTATTTAGAAAAATTACAAAGAAAAATGAATCGTAGAATCAACATTGGTATTTCAATTTCTGATATTGCTGATGCTGTATTAAAAGCAGACCGCGAAGGTAAAATCTGTAGCAACTCTCGTGGCTTAGAACACTTTGCAGACGAACTTGCGAATAGTCTTTAAGTTTTATTCAGTCACTCCTAAAATATCTGCAGCTCTCCACTCAGGAAGATCATCCACGAGTGTAGAGAGCAATGAATCAAGCTTATCTTCAGCTGTTTCTCGTTGATCAATAGGTGACACTCCATGAGCGGTTTCACGCCACTCTGGTGATTGTGCCAGTCGACTCCGAAGTGCTGCTAAAAATAAATCCATCCACGATGGCGCGGTAAAAGTGAAGTTGAGTGCGAGAGCATCGCCCTCCGCTTCGGTTGCGTGCCAATACCCGCGAGGAACAAACAACAATGATCCCGGCTTCAGAATAAATGTTTGCGCATCTTTGGGCATCGTTGTTGGCAAATCATCATCGAGATAACTATCTAATTCCGGATCAGGATTTTGCCCCATGGTATGGCGAGTGAGTGGGTTTTCAACATGCGTGTTCGGAGCCATGAACCATTTTTTAGTCCCTGAAACTTGATATACAAAATTAATATTTTGATCAAAGTGAGGAGAAGTACCCTTTCCATCGGGAGTGGCATAAATCAAACATCGCGCGTAAGTGAGCGCCGATAGACCCAAATCTTTTTTCATCTGCGCTAATAATTCGGTAAGCATGGGTGAAATATTCTGAGCATCTTGAAACAAAAGCCCCATTCCACAATCAAATAACTTTTGAGCATCTTTTGAAGTAGTATCAATCGAACTACTTTCATCACGCACATCTGGTAAATGCGCTTGAATCGGTGATGGCCATGTTTTCAACAAAGTTTCAAGAGATGCTAAAAATGGAATGTTTTTAATCTCTATTAGATCTTGTTCCGAGTGTTGAACTTGGAAGGGTTCATTTTTTTGATAGCTTGCTTGAAATTCAGATAAAGTTCGTGGATGGATGAGATCAAATAAAGTAATTTTCATGAATTAAAACCCAATCACATCTAGTCCACTCATGCGAGAGAACTCTTTTAAATTACGCGTAACCACCACACAATCATTTACCTTAGCAATTGATGCAATTTGAATATCTAAAATTCCAACCGGAGTTCCACTTTTTTCTAATTCAGTTTTAAAAACGCCAAACTGTTGCGAACATCTTTCATCAAATGAATAGGATGGAAAATAGGAAAAAAATTTTTGAATGGAATCTAGATTATGTTTCACTTTTTTGCTTTTAAAAGCACCGTAAAAGAGCTCGGCTTGCGAAATTGAGTTTAAAAAAAATGCTGACTCTGAATTCATTTTTAAAAAAGAGACCGCACCCACGTCTCCTTTTAGGTATAGAATAATAAAATTGGTATCGAGCAAAAATTTCATTCGAATGACACTCTTTTGGAATCATGATTAGCATCTTCAGGGTTCACTCTAGTAAAATCATCCGAAATAGAACCAGAAAGCTTCCAAAAAGAATCGTTCAATTTTTTTGACTTTAATTCTTTTTTTAAAATATCCACTACAAAAGCCGAGACACTTTTTTTCTCTTCTTTTGCCCTTTTTTCTACCAATTCTTCAATATTTTCAGGAAAGTATATATTTCTTTGTCCCATATGATGAATATAGCATATTATATCCACTTTTTGGACATAATAATTAACTATTTGTTTTTCAAGAATTTTTTCACTGGAGCGGGAACCCCAGGTAGCTCACTCGGAGAAAACCATTCTCCGTGTTTGGAAATTTTTTTGGCTGCTTCAGCACTCAGTTGAAAAACCAGGTGTTTGCGTTCCACCTTATGGTTCGTAACCACGTATTTTGAATTTTCTTCTTTTAGAAGTTTAGCTTTTAATAGCGGAAAGGCATTGGAAACGGGAAAATCCCAGAGTCCCTTTCGCCAGCGGGCTTCTTGGTTTTGCATGAGGAATACTTTTTTTCCGTGAAGCAATACCCAGCGTTCTTCTTTCACTTGTTTCCAAAGTTTTTTTGGTTTCGGTGGAGGATAACGATCCGGATGATTCTTACCTAAACAGAGTTTATTAAGAGGGCATTCTTCGCATTTTGGATTCTTGGGTTTACACACCAAGGCGCCTAATTCCATCAAAGCCTGATTCACTGCGCGAGGCTCTACTGCTTTTACTTCTACAATTTTTCGTGCTGCTTCCCAGATTTCTGATTTTTTTGAATCTAGTTTCCCAATGGCAAAAACTCGGGAAAGCACCCGCACCACATTTCCATCCACAATACTTTCGCGTTGATTCATGGCAATCGAACAAACCGCACCCGCGGTATATTCCCCCACCCCAGGAATGGCGAGCCACTCCTCTCGATTTGTAGGAAATCCAGCACCTGATTCTAACCGAGCATGAATCGCCTGTGCACCCCGGTGTAAATTACGAGCGCGAGAATAGTAACCTAAGCCCGCCCATAAGGAATAAACTTCATCAATACTTGCCTTGGCAAGATGATGGACCGCGGGAAATTTTTTTAAAAATTGATTAAAGTAAGGAATCACCGCAGTTACCTGCGTTTGTTGAAGCATCACTTCAGAAAGCCACACCCGATAAGGATCTGAATTCTCTCTCCAAGGAAGGACACGCGCATTTTTTAAAAACCAATCACTCAGTTTTTTTGCAACTAAAACTGGATTTACGCTCTGTTTTTTGACGCTTTTATCTTTCATCATTCAATGCTCACCTATTCATTAACACATTTAGCAGGATTTGATTAGAATGGAATGATGAATCTTCTTTTCGCATTGATGCTGTCTTCCCTCTCCATGGGCACAGCACAGGCAAAATTATTGATTGTGATCGATCCGGGCCATGGAGGCTCCGATACCGGCGCAATTTTTGATGATCATAAAAACATTAAACACATTTTTAAACCCTTGGGCAAAACCAATGGCACCGCAGAAAAAAACCTCACCCTGATGATCGCCCGAGATCTAGCCCGAGAATTACTCATCAAAGGCAATAGTGTGATCCTTACCCGTAATGAAGATAAAGATGTGCAGCTTCCCGATCGCACGGCTTTAGCCAATCGTTTGCAAGCCAATGTGTTTATCTCTATTCACATGAATTCAAGCTCTGAACAAAATCAAAAATCAGGCGGAGTTGAAACCTATATTCTGAATCACGCTACCGATGATTCTTCCAAACGGCTGGCGGATCTCGAGAATAAAGTACTAAAGGAAAGCGAAGCGATTAAAAATATCAATTCTCCTAATGTTTCCTTAATCATGAAAGATATGATTTTAGATGCGAATTTAGAACCTTCTCGCCAATTGGCTTGTGCTGTTCAATTTCGACTGACTAAAAACACCATTAATCGTGGTGTAAAACAGGCACTTTTTTACGTTCTCTTAGGTGCTGATATGCCGAGTATTTTAATTGAAGCGGGGTTTATCAATTCAAAGGCAGATCGTGATCGAATTCTCAATACGAGTTCTCGCTTAAAACTAGCTGCTCAAATTGCTTCCGCCATTGATGATTATCGTTTGAAGAAAATTCCACCTCATTGCCATGTCGTCACTGAAAAAGCAGTGATAAAATCAGCAAAGCAATAGACATCACATCTCTGTTTCAATCCACTTCTTCACCCGATCCGGGATTCGAGGTGGATCAATGTTCATTTTTAATAATCCAAAAACTTCTTCTGGAGTAATATTTCCTTTAGGTGAACGAAAGATCGCTTTTACGTGTGCAGTGGCGATGAGGCGTTTTTTTCTCTCAAAACGCTGTTCTAGATAAATCCATTTTTCATCCCAAGCCACAATTTTGGTGTGTAAGCGATAGCGACTAAAGGGAGCCAAGGATTGACGGTAGCGAATATTCACAGCACCCACTAGCGGTTGCCAACGGTATTTCATTAATAATGGCAAAAGATCCGCTCTCAGCAATAAATCTACACGGCCAAGATCCATAATGGGCAAATATCGGCCATTATTCATGTGAAAATTTAAATCTAGATCATTGGGCCATACGGTAAAGTTCACCACCGATTCAGATAAGGGATGAAGCTTCCTTCGAAATAAACTTTCAATGATAACGTAGATTAATCTAAAAATTAAATTCATAAGAGTGAGGTCCAGAGTCCTTTGCCCATGAGACGGGTATTTTTTAATGAAAAATCAATTTCAAATAATCCATGCTCAAATTCTTGAATCGTATCGAAGGTCCAATTGCGTTTCCAGCGATCTAAATTTTTCTGAAGATAAGGATTTCTTTTTTCACCCGAGCGAGACTTTGTTTTTTCTTCCAAGAGAATCAATTTCAAATGGCGAAGATTCCAAGAAACCAATCCTAAAATTGGCAATTGAACTTCAATTTCTTCGCAAAATAAATACATCCACTTCATTGCTCTTTTTTGATCTCGGCAAAAAAGCGCATCAATAAAATCATCCCGTGCAAAGGCATCGACCCCACTGAGTAAAACCTGTTTTCTCAGCTCTTCCTCATCGGCAACGAGTTCTAACTTTGAAAGCTCCTGATCCACAATTTCAAGGTTCCAGGGATCTAGTCCTCGTAAAATCGTTAGTTCATCATTTTTAAGCGCTAATCCCCTACGTTTTGCCAAATACCCGATCCAAGGTTCTCGATCTTGTTCACTCACTTCATCACAGGAAATCGTAGCCACTAACTCTTGAATTTTTTTTGTCGCTTTTTTGCGAGCATCAAAGTTTTTTGAAATGAATACGATCACGTTACTCAGTTCACTTCCATCCACTGGGGCATGGGATTCGATGGATTCAAAGTATTCTACTAACATTTCTTGTTGTTTTAACTCTTCTGCATTGCGCACGAGAATCAGCTTTGTTCCGCCCATGAGCGAAAAACCTTGAGCGGCATCTAAGATGGTGGAAATTTCAGCATCGGAGCCATCGTGTTTTTCGAAATTGAAATCATTCGGAGTCTCCTCTTTAAATACAGCCTTTTGAATTCGGCGAACCAATTCACGCGATTTCATGCGCTCTGGTCCGAATATCCAGTAAACTGGACGCATTTTTCCTGCTTCCAATTCCTTTTGGATCATTTTGGCTTCAATTCGAGACATAAATAGACTTTCCCATCATGCACACCGCGTTAGCAACCACAATCTATAGTGTTCGCTTGCCGACGCAGCCCATCCTATAGTAGAACGGACTCATGAAGTGCCCTTTTTGTTCAATCCCAGAAACCAAAGTTGTTGATTCGCGCATGAATCAAACTGCGGACATGACTCGTCGTCGTCGTGAGTGCTTGGAATGTGGTGGCCGTTTTACTACCTATGAGCGCATTGAAGAAGTGATGCCAAACGTGATTAAAAAAGACGGACGTCGTGAACCCTTCGTTCGTGAAAAAATATTTTCTGGAATTCAAAAATCTTGTCAAAAGCGCCCGATCACTACGCAACAAATTGAACTTTCAGTGACCAACATTGAAAAACAAATTCAAAGTTACGGACTCAAAGAAATTCCATCCAACAGTGTGGGTGAAATGGTGATGAGAGCGCTCAATAAATTAGATAAAGTTGCTTATGTTCGTTTTGCATCTGTTTACCGTGAATTTCATGATGTGGAAGAATTTGTAGCAGATCTCAATCAACATGCTTCCCCGAATACACCTACCTTTGATGGTGAACGCGAAAACCTCACCTTTCCATTTTTATCGAGTGCAAACTCAGGAGAACCAACACCATGAGCCGGTCTCATTCCACACCTAGACAAAAAGCGCGCGAAATCGCATTTCAATTTATTTATAAATTTGATCAAGAAATTGCAAACTCACAAGTATTTGATGAGTTCACCAAACACGCTGAACATTTTGAATGTCCCGAAGATTCTTTTGAATTTGCGGCTCGTTTAGCTGAAACTACGATCAAACAACTCACCGTTATTGATGAGATGATTCAAAAACATGCTCAAAACTGGAGATTAGAACGCATCAATGCTGTGGATAAATCTATTTTGAGAATGGGAATTGCCGAGCTTCTATTTTTTAAAGATGTTCCAGTTTCCGTTACTTTGAACGAACTCGTGGAATTGAGTAAGGATTTTGGTGAAGCCGAAACTCCAGCCTTCATAAACGGGATCTTAGATCCAATTAGCCGCGAGCCATTAGCGCTAGCAGGCAAAGTGCCGTCAACTTCCTGACAAGCTTTCCGTTCTTCACTTTTTATCCTACAATATAAGGGTAAGGAGATCTCGGCAGGATGCTGATGAACGCTCGTCATACTTCAGAATTTTTAATTCAACTCACACAGGAAAAAAATCCAAGCACTGGAAAAATTCCGAGTGTTGCTTTGTACTATTCGGATCACCAATTCAAAATGTTGGATTGGAAATTAAATGGAAATTTTTCAAAACTAGCTCAAAAGGGAATCATCACTGGCGCATACGGTGAAGTCACTCTCGCTCCTGTTCTTTGGAACGGAAATCAACTTACTTTTTATATTATCGGAATGGGCGATCTCAAAACACCAGATCCTCATCTGAAAGGAATCGCCAGTGGATTTTAAAAACGAAGCGAGACATCTTTTTACTTATACTTCTCTTGAAGAAAACCGTGTGGAAGCTACGCACGCGGATCCAAGAGCTATTTCAGATTTTAAAGATCTTGAAGAAGTGATTTCTCATAGTTTACGTCGTCCTAATTTAATCAGAACTCAAACTTTAACTGGTATCACCCTTCCTGCACCTCAACTTGAAAATCGCGGCCTGAAAGACGAAGCACTATTGAAAAAACTAATTCAATATCGTTCAAAAATTCCTTCTTCAGGCAGAATCATTCGAAGGAAAGATCCATGATTTGGGGTGAGTTCATCAACCAAATTAGAAATCTGCACTTAGAACTATTAGATCAATACGCGATTCTACCCTCAACCTATATTTCTGATATTGAACTCACTACCGATGGATTTCCTTATCCAACAGCGGGTGATGATTATGGTGATTGGGAAACCCCAGCACTCCCAGAAAAAATTTTAGAAGCATTAGAAATGCATCCAGTGGAACGTGTTTTAATTGAAGGCCCTTTGATGCCCATTCAAGAAGTGGTGATCACGCCTGAAAATTGGGAATCACTATTTACGGCTGTCATCAATTTAGAAACAGAATGGCTCAAAAAAGCTAAACTTTTTAATCCTGAAAAACTTGCCTTCATTGATCAAAACTTACGTGCAAAATTTATTCAATTACAACGACGCTCAGGGCGTTTTGGCTTAAAGGCCATTTGAGAGGGACATCGTTATGAACCTAAAACAGATTCAAGAAGAAATTCAAAAGAACTTTAAATCCAGTCAGCAATTATTAAGCTTTGATGAATACTGCTCATTTATGAGTAAAAACCCCGCTTCCCAAATCAGGGGAAGTGCTGCTTACACGGCTGACATGATGGATGGTTCAAATGTGTTTGCCAATAAAGTGGTGGGTAATGAAGAAGTTCAAAAGCATATTTATCAATCACTCCGTGCATTTTCACGCATTGGAATGAATCATCGATTGATTCTTCTGCATGGACCAAACGGTAGCGCAAAGAGCACGATTGTTGCCGCAATGATGGATGGACTAGAAAAATATTCTCACCAAGCGGAAGGTGCTCTTTATTCATTTTCTTGGATATTTCCAGTGGATCGAGTGGTGCGTGGAAGTTTAGGTATCAGAGGAGAATCAGAACGCAAAGCAACTCCCCTACAATCTTTTGCCACTCTCACTGATGAAGAGATTGCATGCATCATTCCTAGTGAACTCAAAGATCATCCACTCTTGTTATTACCGTTAGCAGAACGCCAACAGTTTTTTAAAGAATTGGATCTTCCACAAAATTTTGAAATTCCATCACGGATAAAACAAGGGGGCTTATCTCACCGAGATCAAAGTATTTTCCAAGCTTTGCTTTCGAATTATCATGGTGATTATGCCCAAGTGTTAAAACACATTCGTGTTGAGCGCTTTTATCTTTCTAAAGTTTATCGCTCAGGCTTAGTGAGTATTGAACCGCAAATGCATGTCGATGCTCAATTCCAGCAACTCACGATGAATAAATCATTATCTCAAATGCCAACCTCTCTTCAGAGTTTGAATTTTTTCACCCTCACGGGTGATTTACCGGATTCAAATCGCGGAATGATTGATTACAATGATTTATTAAAGCGCCCCATTGATACTTACAAATACCTGCTCACAGCCTGCGAAACGGGCAAGGTAAACGTAGGACACAGCATTTTACATCTCGATACCGTATTCATCGGTTCTTCAAACGAATTACAACTCGATGCTTTTAAGGAATATCCAGATTTTAATAGTTTCAAAGGTCGCATTGAACTAGTTCAGGTTCCCTACCTTCTTGAGCTTTCTCAAGAAATGCAGGTGTACACTCCATTCATTAAAAACATTGCGGGAGATAAGGCTCTCACGCCTCATTCAGATTGGTGTATTGCCTATTGGGGTGTTCTTTCTCGTTTGAAAAAGCCGCAACGCGAGAATTATTCGAGCGAATTAGGAGCAATCATCGATAAATTTTCTCCCGTGGATAAACTGCGTTTATACGATACAGGAGAAGTGCCTTCTCGATTGAACAATGAGGAACGTAAACTCATTCGTTCCAGTGTGAATGAAATTAAAAATGAATACAAAAACGTACCTTACTACGAAGGACGCACGGGCGCTTCTGCTCGTGAAATGAAAACCATCTTGATTGATGCTGCCCAGAATCACGAATTTAAAACCTTATCGCCACTAGCGATCATTCACGAGATTAGAAAATTCACCCACAAAGTGAGCGAGTATGATTTCTTACGCCAAGAGATCATTGATGGATATCATGATCAAGATTACTTCATTGAAACCATTTTAGAAGAATACGCAACGATTGTGGATCGTGAAGTGCGTGAATGTTTAGGACTCTACGACACGAAACAATGGAGCGATTTCATTAAAAAATACATCATCAATCTTTCAGCTTTATTAAAAAAAGAGAAAATGAAAAACCCGATCACTGGCGGTTACGATGAACCGGATCAATCTCTATTAAATGAGTTTGAAAGTATTGCAGGAGCTCCAAAGGAAGCAGCACCCAAAGATCAGTTCCGCATGAATCTCATCTCTCAAATCGGTGCGTGGACGCTGGATAATCCAAAAGAAACGATTGATTACTTCCGGGTATTCCCTGAATTGAAACAAAAAATCGAAAAGCATTATTACGAGAGCCAAAAAAGCGTACTGCAAAAAATGAACATTGCCCTCAAGCATTTTGGAACCGATCATGAGGATCCAAATTCAGAAGGTGTTAAATTAGCCCGCCAAACCATTGAAAATATGCAAAAGAATTTGGGATATACCGTGGATGGCGCAAAAGAAGTGATTGGCTTTTTAATGTCGAAGAAGTATTAATCAAGGTATAAAGCCCGAAGGGCTGGATTGGCGATTTGAGTTTGAATGCTGAGCAAAGCTCAGCCAGCAAACTCAGATCGCTACTGCCGATACAGGAAACGATGGCTAATTAATTACCAAGGCACGGAGTGCCAGAGGGGCGAACTGAATTCGATTGCTGAGCAACGCTCAGCAATCGAATTCAGTTCGCCAATCCAGCTCTTACGAGCTTTTTAACGAGAGATATGAGCGACGTCACAAAAACACTCACCGGTAACACCTACCTGGTAAAATACTCAGTTGGACATCAACAAGCGGGAGCCCGCTTGGATCGATTCCTCATGGCTCGCTATAAAAAACGCTCACGCGAGCAACTTCGTAAAGCCATAGAATCAGGTGCAATCACGATCACTAAAGAAGGTAGCAAACATCAAATGCCGGGGAAAATGAAACCCAGCTTGGTGTTACAAAAAGGTGATGTGGTGAATGTTCTTTCCACCCGCAATAAAGAACCTGAAGTGAATTTTGATTATAAAATTTTATTTGAAGATGATGCGATATTGGTTTTAAACAAACCACCGAATTTACCTGTTCATCCTGCCGGACGGTTCTTTTTTAATACGCTGCTGGTTCATTTAAAAACTCATGGATTCACAAAAGAGAGCAATTCAGAAACGGATTACTATCTTGTTCACCGGATTGATAAGGAAACGAGTGGTGTTTTATTGCTCGCTAAAACGAGAGAAGCTTGCAATCACCTCACCACTCAATTTAGAAATCGTGAAACCGATAAGTATTATTTAGCCATAGTTCGCGGGATTCCAAAACAAGATCAGTTTGATGTGGATGCTTCGATTGGAAAAATCAAAGGATCTCCGATTGGGCTAAAAATGTATGCGATCCCAGAAGAGCAAGGTGGATTATCAGCGCTCACGCATTTCGAAAAAGTAGAATCTCGTGGAGATTATACCCTGCTTGCTTGTTTCCCACGCACTGGCCGCCAGCATCAGATTCGGGTTCATGCCGATCACGCAGGTTTGCCTCTCGTGGGCGATAAACTATACGGCATGCCGGAAGAAGATTGTTTGGTGTTGCTTGATCATCATAAAGATTTACGCGTATTTGTGAGTCAAAATGCCGAAGAAAGTGAAGACGAAGATCAAGTGAGTGAAGATCCATCAGAGAATGATGAAATCGAATTCCTTCCTGATGAGGCGCCAGAACTTCCAAAGAGTGAAAAATATTTAGAAATCGAATCTCGCTTATTGATCCCACGTCATGCACTTCACGCTGCGGGCTTAAGATTCAAACATCCAATTACCAATGCTGAGATGGTATTTGAATCTGGATTACCGGATGATTTGAGAGCATTTTATGAAAAATTAAACGATCATCCGCTAGAGACATTTAAAACTAAGCATTGGTGATTCAACTAACTCCGCTGCTGCCAATCAGCATAAATCGCTTGGAATCTTGGTCTCGCGATTAAAAGATAATCATCAAAAAGTTTTTTGCGTGATTCATCTTTCGCTGCTTGTTTACCTAAAACCTTGATTACCTCTAACATGCTCAAGGCTTGGCAAAGCGTTTCTGCGTGGGTCATTACGCGTTCTAACTTGGTAGAATCTTGCCAGTACTCTTTACTAAAAAGCTGATTGAAATATGTGAGTGCATCCATAAACCCTGAATTTGGATTCATGAAACAACTCAAAAGCAATTTAGAAAATGATTTTTGAAACTCATACTGAATACTTTGATAAGTATTTTTATATTCATTTTTCTCTGCAAAATGAGAAACCGGATGCGCTGCCATCATCGATTGAATGAATTTAGCTGGATTTTTGGTCACTTTCTTCACAAAATCCTTCATCGCCATCAATGCTTGAATTTGAGAAGTTCCTTCATACAAAAGCGCTCCAAAACAATCCCGGTGAATGCGTTCCACATCGTATTCCTTCATGTAACCGTAACCACCAAATGCTTGAATGGTTTTCACTGAAAGCATGCCATACATCTCAGCGCCCATATATTTCACTAGTGGCGTACGCGCACGCACGATCGAATGATGAGTGCGATGAAGTTTTTTCTCTTGTTCATTCAACTCTGATCCGTGACGTTCCTTCATGTCTAACCGTTGAAAAATATCAAACGAGGAAATCGTATCCACCATGAACGCACGAAAGGCATCTTGCTCGGCTACCCAATCATCCAAATTTCTTTTAAAGAGTGGAAGTTCGAGCAAAGTTTTACCAAATTGTTTGCGTGTTTCTGCGTAAGTTTGCACACGCTCTAATCCGGCCTCAATCCCACCAATACTTTGAATCCCTACTGAGATTCTGGCTTCATTCATGAGATGAAGCATGTATTTGAAACCTTCGTTTTCTTGTCCAATTAAGGTAGCAATTGAATTTTCGTACACCACTTCACAGGTCATCGAACCATGCATGCCCATTTTATCTTCGATTTTAGTGATGCGGTAATTTTGTTTACCATCCACTTTTTCTTCCGATAAAAACATGGATATTCCAGATAGTCCTTCTGGGGCTCCCTTAATACGAGCGAGTACAAAACCAAAACCTCCACCTGCATTGGTGATGAACATTTTAGTTCCATTGAGTGAGTAACGTCCGTCTGGCTGTTTTTCTGCGCTCGTGCGGAGTGAGCCCACATCAGAACCTGCATCGGATTCAGTTAAACACATACTACCGCTCAGTTGGCCTTTGATGATTTGAGGAATCAATCGCTCACAAGTGGCATGATCACAAAAACGTTCTAACATATCGGCCATACCTGTAAAAAAAGCTAACTGAGTGCTGGTTGAAATGCATGCACGGGCAAGTTGTTCTACCATGAGCATGGTGATGGAAACGGGTGCACCAAGACCGCCGTATTTTTCATCTACCGATATTCCAAACACATCGAGTTTTACGGCTTCAGAATAAGTTTTCAGCATCGTTTCCGTGAGCTTAACAGAGCCATCTGGATTTGTTTTCGCACAACCCACTTCATCGAGTTCTCTGGCACGTTCTCTTAACGTTTCACCACTCCATTTGCCAGTGGCATCTAAAACTTGTTCAAAAAATTCAATCAGCTCTTCCTTGGTATTAAAGCCATTGGATGTTGGAAATGAAGGATAATAAAGAGGGATGATCGTGTCCCAATCAATTGCGTTCCGTAATAAGTATTTCCATTCAGGCTGATCAGAGTAGTAGTTCATCTTTCTATTATCGAAGCATTCAGAACTAAAATCAAATGATTAAATCACTTGGATTCATTGCAATTCATATCCGTCGGTGAACCTATTGCATTCATATTCATGGAAACATGCTTCCAATGTTCAAATACTGACAAAAAAGCCACGGCTATCATGATGAATGAGATTGCGCGTGTACCAGAGACCCCAATTTTTGACATCACTCCTTGGATAATGATTCGACTACTCATGAGCGCGGGAATGGTACCCAACCAAAATACCGTAAGGGTTAAAGCACCATAAATCACTGAATGAGTTGCCACAGAAAGTAAAACGAAACTATAGAGCCAGCCACAAGGTAAAAATACAGTGAAAAATCCCACTAATGAAGCGCGAAGGATGGAACCATCTGTTTTTCCGAATTTAAAACCAAGCTTCATACCAAATTCAGATATCAATCCAGTTGCATTGGTTAATTTCAATTTATCTAAAATTCCCCATCCAAAAAAATAACTCAGGGCCAAGGACACTAAGAGGAGCAAAAAAATTGTGCTAAAAAAAATCTGAAAAGGAATCAGCAATGAATCAGAAAAAATTTGTTTTCCTAAATAGCCGGCCAAAGCACCAATCGATAAATACGCAAACAACCGACTCAAATGATAAGCAATTTGGGAGTTCAAACGAGTTCCGGTAGCGACAAGCATTAACCCTCCACACATTCCTACACAGTGAACACTCCCCGCAATGGAGGCAGCAAAGATCCCGAGCGCTGCTACTGGAGTAAATGCAATATCACTTCCAAGGCCCAACAAGAGTAACCTCCGTATGATTGGTTACCGCGCCTTGATTCCAAATTCCAGTGATACTACTTTTAGCCACACCCTCATGGAAATCTGATTTTGGAACTTTTAAGAAAAATTGTGCTTCAGCGCCTTTGCCTGATTCAATATTGAGAGCAGTTGATCCTGCAGGTGAACGGATGATTTCCACTCCTTGAGCTTCAGCATCTTTAGAAACAGCGTAATCAGCAACCGCTTTTTCCCAATCGAGATTATAAAATTTGATTTTAAAATGGTTAATCACCCATTCTTTTCCGTTGGCATCTTTAATTTGCTGATAGGGTGTATCAATCGCACGAATCACATCCATTTGGTAAATTTGTCGATTCGCCATTTTATAACTAAGTGCTGTAATACAAATCCCTAAACAAGTTGCATACAGTATAGTTCTGCCCCGGAATACTTTGGCTTTAATTCCTTGCAATGAAAGTAAACTTCCATAACCAATTAACTTGCGTGGTTTTTTAATTTTATCCATCACAGAATCGCAAGCATCCGCACAGGCAGTACAGGCAATGCATTCAAACTGTAGCCCTTGTCTAACATCAATTCCAGTTGGGCAAACTGCTACACATTTCCCGCATTCGATACAATCTTTTCTTTTTTCATCATAGGCCAAAAACAAGGAACCTTGATCCATAAATACGGATTGAAATCTTCCATAAGGGCATGCAATCAAACAAAACTGCTCCCGAAACCACCCAAAATCAAAGAGCACTATTCCACTGAGTAGCATCACCGTGAAAAAGGCTCCGGGATGATCTGAAGGGCTCTCTAGTAAATAATGAAACGCATCTTTAGGGCCAACAAAATAACCTAAAAACACCTGACCCAATAATAAAGAAATGAGAGCAAACAATCCAAATTTTAAAACCCTTTTAAAGAACTTATCTCCACTCATGGGAGCATTAAAAAGTTTTCTTTGCGCTAAATGATCTCCATCGATCATGGCTTCAATTTTTCTAAAAATTCTATCAATGAAAACGGTTTGAGGGCAAGCCCATCCACACCAAACTCGGCCAAATAATGTAGTGAATAATGCTATTCCCATTAAAAAGCTAAGAGTCACGAAAACTAAATTAGGAACCTCGTGTGCAAAAAACAAGGTTCCTAAAATTGAAAATCTTCGATTAGCGATATCGAGCATTAAAATTGGATGTCCGTGAATGGTAATCCATGGAACCGCTACGTAAAGTAAAAGCATCCCCCACTGCACCCACTTGCGACGAACTTCCCAGAAACCTTTTTTAGGAGGAAGAGCTGGAAATACTCCTACTCTTTTACCTTCGGAATTCGTCGTCGTAAGCGCATCGGGGGATTGCATATTTTATTTCACTTCTACACCTTGTGGTGCTTTAGGAGTTTGTGGTTTTGTTCCTTCAAGAGTTTTTACATAAGCCACTACTGAATTGAGTTCTTCATCTTTTAATAAAGCGCCCCAAGCAGGCATTCCTTTATCTAGTACTCCATCGTGAACCACTTTATAGATATCAGCAAGTTCACCCTTGCCATGAATCCAGAAACGGTCGGTCAAATTAGGTCCAACTAGTCCACCGCCATCTGGAGCATGACAAGCAGCACATTTACTAGTAAAAACTTCTTTTCCTGGTTTTAATCCATCAGGATTTGAAACCAAGGCAAGCAATGCTTTCACATCAGGCCCTTGCGGTTGATTTTGAATCTGAGCTCTTTTCACTTCAGCCATCGCTTCTTCGATGCGCTGAGTGGAACTCATGCCACCACCAATTTCGTAGTAAACATAATATCCAAATGCAAATGCAATGCAGAGGTAAAAAAACAGCTGCCACCAAAATGGTGCTGGATAATCAAACTCCTGAATTCCATCGTACTCGTGATCCGGTATTGGTTTTTCTTCTTTACTCATTTGGAAAATTCTCCATTTCTTTATAAATAATGTTGCTGTCTTTTCTATACACCCAGATCAATACGCCTATGAATACAGACATAAACATAAACATACTCACCACAGGTAAAACACTCCAGTGCAGATTAGCTAATAAATCGCGAATCATTTTGCACCTCCGATAGAAGCCGGTGGATTACCAAGGCGTTGAAGGTAGGCAATCAATGCTAAGATTTCTCGGTCATCTTGAATTTGTGCGCCTTCTGCAACTAAACCAGCTGCAATTTTCTTCGCATCTTCTCTTGCCCAAGATTCTGAATTGGCCACATCATCATCTCCGTAAGGAACACCCAATATTTTCATCACAGAGAGTTTTTTACGTAAGATAGCGAAATCGATTTTGTCTTTATACATCCAACTGTAAGAAGGCATGATCGATCCATTCACCACTTCTTGTGGATTTCTCACATGGCGGAAATGCCATAGGTCAGGATACTTCGTTCCCACGCGAGCAAGATCTGGCCCGATCCGTTTAGAACCCCATTGAAATGGATGATCGTATTTTGATTCTTCAATAGTAGATGGAGCTCCGAAACGAAGCACGTCTCCCACCGTTTTACGAATCATTTGAGAGTGACAAGTGTAACAACCTTCTCTCAAATACAAATCACGTCCGGCTAATTGAAGTGGAGTGTATGGTTTAGTGATTGCATCATGATAATTTGCTTCCACCACTGATGAAGACATCCACATCGGTGATAATGAAATCAAAGAACCAATGGCAATTGCCACCACCACTAATCCAGCAAGAATCATCGGCGCACCTTCGAGAACTCGGTGAGAAAATGATTGATCCGGATTTCCAAACACTGGAGTTTTAACATACGGAACATACTCATCTTCTGTTTCATTAGTTTGAACAGCAGGAGCAAGTTTAATCGTTTTCACCACGTTAAATAACATGATGATAAAACCAGCTAAATATACCACTCCACCGAGTCCACGGATCCAATAAAGTGGAACCACACGAACTACTGTTTGTACGAAATCTGGATAAGCTAATTTTCCTGCAGCATCCACTTCACGCCACATTAGACCTTGTGTGAATCCTGAAGTGTACATTGCAATGATGTAGAGCAAAATACCAATGGTAGCAGTCCAAAAATGGATATTTGCCAAGCGTTTAGAGTAAAGCTCAGTTTTCCATAATTTTGGAACCATGTAGTAGATCATTCCGAAGATCAAAAAACCATTCCATCCTAAAGCACCCGCATGAACGTGAGCAATAATCCAGTCAGTGTAGTGACCTAGCTCATTCACAGATTTAATGGATAAAAGTGGACCTTCGAAAGTAGACATCCCGTAGAATGTTGCAGAAAGAGCTAAAAATTTAACAATTGGTTCCGTTCTTAATTTATCCCATGCTCCACGAATGGTCATCAAACCATTGATCATTCCACCCCATGATGGAATCCAAAGCATAATACTAAAAACCATCCCTGTGGTTTGAGCCCAGTCAGGAACTGCCGTGTTCAATAAATGATGGGGACCAGCCCAGATGTATAAAAACACGATGGTCCAAAAGTGAACCACTGATAAGCGATAAGAATAAACCGGACGATTCACCGATTTAGGAATAAAGAAATACATCAAACCTAAAAATGGTGTGGTGAGGAAAAATGCAACCGCATTGTGTCCGTACCACCATTGAACAAGTGCATCACTCACGCCTGCATAGGCTGAATAACTTTTAAACATGCTCACTGGAATTGCAGCGGAATTCACAATGTGAAGAACAGCTACGGTAATGAAGGTAGCGATATAAAACCAAATCGCCACATAAATGTGTTTCACTCTTCTGATGATAATGGTTCCGAGCATATTCACACCAAAAGCAACCCAAACGAGTGCAATCATGATGTCAATCGGCCACTCTAATTCTGCGTATTCTTTACCTTGGGTGAAACCCAATGGAAGAGTAACGGCAGCAGCAACAATGATGAGTTGCCAACCCCAAAAGTGAAAATTACTCAGTTTATCGCTGAATAATCTCGTTTTTAATAAACGCTGAAGGGAGTAATACATCCCTGCAAAAATTGCATTACCTGCGAAAGCAAAAATTGCTGCATTCGTATGGAGTGGACGCAATCTACCAAATGTAAACCATGGTAATTGGGTATTCAGCGGATAATAAGCCAATTGAAAAGCGATGATGATCCCTACTAATAAAGCAACCAAACCAAATATAATGGTGGCGAGAGTAAATTTCTTTACGATCCCATCATCGTAATTAAATTTCTCTACGTTGCCTGTTGTTTGCACACTACTCATTTTACGTTCTCCTTTTCTTCACTTGTTTTCTCATCAAATAACATTCGCACTGCCGGGGTTTCTAAATCTTCAAACTGTCCCGACTTTGCTGCCCAAATAAAAACTCCTAAAAAACCCAAACCCAGCATTAAAGCGGCTGGAACTAAAAACCAGATAATATCCATTAAGAACGCTCCTTAAATCGAATCATACTCGCCCAAAAAACAGTAAGCGCTGATGCAGGCATTAACACTGCTGCAATCAATGGATTCATGTGACCGGATAAACTAAGGATAGCACCAATTAAGTTATAACTGGTACTCATCATGAAATTTTGACGAAGTGTTTTTCTCACTAAACGAGCGGTATCGACAAAAGGGAGGATTAAGGAAATTCCTGGCTTCAAAGAATAAACTTGGGCCGACTGAATCGCTGCTTCCATTCCACCTTGAACTGCAATGCTCACTTTAGATTCAGAAAGCGCTAAGGAATCATTCACCCCATCACCAATCATGATAGAACCTTGTACAATTTTAGCTTTTTCTTCGGGGTTTTTTAAAAAGTAGTAATGATTGATCCCTAATTCACTGGCTAAAGATTGAACAGGCTTTTCATGATCACCAGAAAGGATATGGACTTCAAACCCGCGATCCATCAATTCTTTAATAATTCTTTTACTCTCAGAACGAGTTTGATCACGAAGGATCACACTGCAAATTTCGATTCCATTTTTTGAAAATGAAGATTCTGTATAGCCGCTTTTGGTGATGAGAGCGCGAGAAAGAGAATAATCATCGCCCTGATTAGCAAACAAACCAACACCCATTTTTTCTTCAAAAAATTTCCAAGGAATCACTTTGGTTAATATTTTTTGTTCAGCAAAGGCTCTTTCAATGGCGCGAGATGCAGGGTGGCGGGATAATCTAACTAAAGAATAAAGAGCTGATTGATCGATAGTTGAAATTTGAGATAAATTTACTTCGGCCTGTAAGCGCCCCTCAGTGAGAGTTCCAGTTTTATCAAAATAGATGTCCTCAACATCAGGTAAACGATCTAAACTGCTTGGATCTTTGATGAGTAAGCCTTTTTTAAGGAGCGATTTCATTGCTAAAGTAAACACTAATGGAGTGGCTAATGCTAAAGCGCAAGGGCAAGTCACAATCAACAGCGCTAAAATTCTGCTGATTCCATCAGCCACTTTTCCTAAATATAAAAAATAAGCTAAACTCACTACTGCAATCGAAGTAACCAGAATCAATAATCTTTGCGACCATTGATCACTCACGAGCTCGGTTACGGTTCTCTTGGATTGAATCTCTGAAACTTTTTGAAGTAATTGCGCTAAACGGGTTTGATTTCCAATTTTTTGAACTTCAACCCAAACATCCTGACTTGCATCTAAAAATACAGTTCCTGCATAAACTGGATCACCGGCATGCAAGCGAACTGGATCTGATTCACCTGTAAATTGAGAGTAATCACACCATCCCTCACCTTTACGAACGATTCCATCAAATTGAATTTTTTCATCGATCTTGAGCTTTTCTAGATCACCTATTTTTCCAGTGAATTTGGATTGAAAAAAATCTAAAATCCCTAAATTCATTTGTGAGGATTGGCGAAGGCGCGCAAGATAGTAACGACTTGCCAATAATAAAAAGATGAGTGCAGTTAAACTATCAAAATAAAGCTGATGGGTTCCCACAACCAAAGAATAAGTGGAAAAGAAAAAAGCCACTAACAAGGCCAGTAAAATTGGACCATCGATTGGGAATGTTTTGGTTTTTATACCAGAATAAACATTTTTAAAAAATACGCGTCCGGAATAAAATAAAGACGGGATCGCCAAAACAAACGAAAGCACTTCAAACAAGGTTTGGAAATTTCCCTTTACCCCAGAATAAAGTGGAATACTCATGAGCATCACATTACTAGTAATGGCACCTGCAATCCCAAGATCGAGTAAACGTTTACGGTTTTCTTTTTCAATTTTTAGATCCACTTGATCTGAATCTGAAATCAGATGAGGAGTGTATCCCCAATCAAAAATTCTTTGAGCCACTTGATTAATGTGTGAAAGATCTAAAAGTTCGAATGATAAAACCGAGGTATTCAAATTCAATGAACAAGTTTTTACCGATTCAGGCATCATTTGTGGAAGTTTTTCCAGTAACCACAAACAAGCCGAACAGTGAACGCCCTCTAGATAGAATTTATTTTTGAATACGGGAGTCACGTATTCAAATCGAAGTGCTTGATGTTGAATCGGTTTAGGGGCTTTAAAACAAACACCGTCTTCCTTGAGTTGATAATATTCACTCAAACCAGCATTCATTAAAATTCCATAAACGGATTCACAACCATTACAGCAAAACTCTCCCTTACGCTCACTTGGAATGAGCGAGTTACAGTGTTTACAAATCACAACAGCAACTGGAGAACGATTTGAAAGCTTCATCTTTATTCCATCAAGCTAACCGGGTGTGTAGAAGTTCATTTAACGCCATGAGTGCATCGGTGGTGGTAAAAATTCCCACCAAACGATGGTTATCCACAACTAAAACACTTCCAATTTTTTTATCGGCCATGGTTTTCACCACGTCGTCTAACTTTGATTCCGGTTTCACTAAAAATACATCATTCGTAGCCACTTCTTCCACAGTTGTTTTTGAAGCCTCTACGCCCCTAATCGACATGGCGAGTTTTAAATCACGATCACTCACCACCCCACTGATTTGACCTGAAGATAAGACCGGCAAATGGCGAATACTATGCTCTTTCATCATATTATAAGCGGCTTCGATCGTTTGATCAGAACCTATGGAATGGGGCATTACTGTCATATAGTTCATTACGGTGGGTATCGCTTTACCAGTTTTCATCTTTTCTCTTCCTTTTCTTTTCTAGAGTGTAGCGAAGGACCGTGAATCAGTGTTATGATGAACTAAATCACAGATATGATGTAGATCATAATTTGGAGCTAAATGATTAAAAAGACTAACAAAACTTCATGCAGTGAATGTGGAACACGAAGTCAAAGTTTACTTTGCTCTCTCAAGGGTGAGGAACTGGTGACCATTGATGAATCTAAATTTCATCAGCACTTTAAAGCTGGGCAAAACTTATTTTATGCAGGTAATCCAGCCTTGGGAATTTTTTGCATTATCTCAGGAACGGTCAAACTTGAAGTTCAAGACGAAGAAGGCAACACCAAGATCGCCCAAGTTTACTCCAAAGGTGGAATGCTCGGCTATCGTGCACTATTTAGCGATGATAAATACATGAGTAGTGCGATCGCTGTAGAACAAACCGAACTTTGTTTTATTCCTAAAACAACGATCATGGAGTTGGTCAAAAAGAATCCGGAACTGGCATTAAAATTTTTAAAACAACTTTCAGATGATTTCAGAATGATGGAAAGTCGTCTGCACCGGATTTCTTCCAGTTCGGCTGTGGAAAGAATTGCAGAAGCACTTTTATTTTTGAGAGAAAACTTTCAAGATAAAAACTGGACCCGTAAAGAAATTTCCGAATGGGCCGGCACTACCACGGAAACAGTGATTCGCACTCTAGCTGATTTCGAAAAAGAAGGGCTAATAGAACAAACCGGCCGACTCATCACCATATCAAAGCGAGATAAACTTTTAGCCAAGGCTCGTATCTCAGTATGAGTTCACTTCATTCAAGAATCGATGCATCCCAAGGTAGAATTCCCTGTGATCTCACTCTCACCAATGCAAAATACTTTGATGTATTCACTTGCAGCTGGAAAGTAGGCGCCCTTTCTATTTTTGATGGAATGATTGTTGGAGTGGATGCCCCACTCCCTGCAAAACGCACGATTGATCTTAAAGGTGCAGCAGTAGTGCCAGGTTTTATCGATGCCCATGTTCATGTGGAGAGCTCTCTCATGACACCCAGTGAATTTGAAAAAAATGTAATTTCTCGCGGAACAACTGCTGCGATTTGCGATCCACACGAAATTGCAAATGTAGTGGGAACTCGAGGAATCGAGTGGTTTTTAAAGTGTGCTCAAAGTACAAAATTAGATTTAAGAGTGATGCTCAGTTCTTGCGTTCCTGCTTCCCATTTAGAAACCAATGGAGCTGGAACGATCACCGGAAAAGATCTTGCTCCATTTCAAAATCACCGTAAAGTATTAGGACTCGCCGAAATGATGAATTTCCCGGGAGTCATTCACAATGATCCTGAAGTGATCAGCAAGCTCGAACAATTTGCTCATCAACGCATTGATGGGCACTCCCCCCTTCTCAAAGGGCAAGCACTATCGTCCTATCTCGTGGGTGGAGCATCTTCTTGTCACGAATGTGTATTTTTAGATGAAGCCGCTGAAAAAGTTTCAAAAGGAATGAGCGTTTGGATTCGCGAAGGTAGTGTGGCGAGAGATCTAGAAAATTTAATCCCACTCCTAAAAATGGAAACTTCTACTTCGGTGGGATTTTGTACCGATGATCGTAATCCTCTTGATATCCGCGAACAAGGGCATTTAGATTATTTAGTCAGAGAATCGATCAAACGCGGAACAGCTCCTGAATTAGCATTTCGAGCTGCCAGTTGGTCGGTCGCGCGTCACTACTCTATTGATAAAAATGATCAACACGGAAATATTCGCATGGGCGCGATCGCACCAGGATACGTGGCCAATCTCGTGATTCTGGATGATATTCACACCGTTGCCATTCGTGAAGTGTATCAAAAGGGAATTGCCGCGAGTGAATTACAATTTAATGCTCTCCCTGAACATACTTTTTTTGATTCCATAAAAATTTCTAATTTGAGTGAAGCCGATTTTATTGCACCAAAAGGCCAAGTCCACATTATTGATGTACTTGCTGGCAAAATTTTAACCGATCGCCACATTGGGAATCATGATGATCGCGGAGTTGCACAACTCACGGTGATTGAACGTTACGGACATTTCCAAAAACCGGCGAATGGATATGTTCATGGCTTTGGTGAAAATTTCAAAGGCGCGATCGCATCCACCGTTGGGCACGATAGCCACAATTTAATTTTAGTGGGAACCAATTCTACAGATATGAAAATTGCAGCGGAAGCGCTGGCAAGAACGGGTGGTGGTTTTTGTGTAGTTCAAAATGGAGCGGTCCTTTTTCAATTGGCTCTACCCATCGGCGGACTCATGACTTCACAAAGCTCTTCAGAGATCCACCATCAACTCACGAGTTTAAAAAAAGCGGCTCATCAGATCGGCTGCGAATTACATGAACCATTTTTACAATTGGCATTTTTAAGTTTGCCCGTCATTCCATCGCTAAAATTAACTAATCTTGGTCTGGTGGATGTAGATGCTTTCAAACTTATTTCTGTTACTGCCTGAATCGAGTCATGAATCATGAAATATCTTGAAGATTACTACTACTCGCCAGAAGGACTCACCGTTTTCACAGAAAGTTATCACCTTAAACGTGGATACTGCTGTGGTTCAAAATGCTTTCATTGTCCCTATGATGGAATTAATGTTGAGGATTCATCCGTGGCAAAAGAATTGAATTCTTTTGAAATCTTATGTCCCTTTTGTTTTGAAACTTTTGCACTCCCAGCCAATCCTCAAGATGGAAGCGTTCAAAACTTTGTTTACGACTGTGAAATTTGTTGCAACCCCATCGACATCACTCTTCACTTTAAGGCTGCAACTTTGGTCTCAATCGATATTGAAAAAAGTAATTAATTGTCTCATTTCATTTCCGCATATTCATCATTTCAAACCTAATAGAAAACATTAGGCACAAATGTTGCTTTAACACTAGTCATTGAGTTCTGCAATCAACCCCAAGCTGCAGGTTATCCATTCCTGATTATTTAAAATAAGTACCTAAATATTCAGGAATGGATTTCAATTAAAACAGTTAAAAAAATCATTTTTAGCCTAAATTTGATCAATTGTTAGTTGACCAATCCACTCGGATATGGTACAATGGTGATCATGAAATTTCTGGGTCTCCTATTATTAATCATCAATTTGAGCACTTCTGCTTGGGCTCAACTAGTAAATCCACCAGTAGTGATCAGCGCAAATTTTAAAGTTTTAGGAGATGGAGATGCCGTCGATTTAAATCCAAAAGCCTTAGCTGAACTCTATCATCAGGCAACTATTGCGAACTTTGGAGTTAAATTGGCAAAATCCAAAGGACGAACCGTATTACTCACTCAAAACTATATTGTATTTCATGATGAATCCAATGTTCCCACACAAGTAAAACGAGAAGTCATACTCAATGCGAGTGTAAATTATGGAAAAGAAGGAGATCATGATTGCGCAGTGAAAATTATTCAAGAAGGTAGCTTTACAACTAACGGAAACCTTCTCTCTTCTTTAACCCATCACATTGAAATTCCACATTGCGAAGACAATCCTCCTCGTATCAATTACATTTTAAAACCTGAAGCAGTTTTAGTGAATAAGCCAATCAATGGTCGTCCATTATTGGCTACTATCATTCCTTTGGGTGCAGAACCAATGGTTCCCTATATCATTCCTGAAATCACCGTTCAAACACCTACTCCAACACCAACTCTAATAACTACCCCGACTCCCTCTTCTACTCCTCCATTAATCAATAAGCCATGCGCTGAAATGAGAGCAGAAAATATTGCAAAACAACTTTCAGAAGATTCCGTACTAAAAGAACTAGAAGCAAAACTTGCACAACTTAAAAATAATAACAAAAATGCAAACGGTGATCTACGTGATGAACAAGTAAAAGCAGCAGCCCTTGCACTTTCTCGTTATCCACAACTTTCAAAAAGTTTAAATGAACTCATTGCTGAAGTATATAAAACACATCGATGCCCAACAAAAAAAGCAAAACGTTGGGTTGACTTTAAAAACGTGGCAGAAGAACTTTTTGATCGAAATGAACATCTGAGCATAAAAATGGATGAAGTATATCAAGCGCAGGGTAAACCAACATTTTTTTGTGGCTACAATGAATCACAAGAAATTTGGTACATAGGAGCGTCTGAATCGAGCCAAAAAGGAAAAATTAGTGAAAAATGGTTAAAACCACTTGATTTAGAATATGTGGAATCCGAACCTGGAATTTGGAATAATATCAGTTCTAGCGAAGGGGAAAAATCTTATCGAGATTCATTAAATAAAATAAATAAACCTGAGTTTCGTGAAGGTGATGATGTTTATTTCAAGATTGCTGATGGCGTTTATTTAGACTCTACTGCTTTTACCTTAGAGCGTGTGGAATTTTTAACGGATGGATTTTTTGCAAATTCAATTCTATTCACGGATGAAGCGTTTAAGGCAAAAGTGCCACCTGTGATTTCGGTAACTCAAAGTGATCTTGATGAAAGCAATGTTCTAGATCAAATCAAAGCAAGAAAAAATACAATTATCTCCAGCATTCTGCCATGTGAAGAAGAACAAAAATCAAATAGTTCTAAAAACAATTTACAAACCACAGAATCAATTCCTTCTACGGGTATGCCTTATATCAGTTCCAAAAAGGATGAAAACGATTATTCACAAGAACATGTAAATTTGTCGAAATATATGTTTGGACATATCGCTGAAAAGAAAATTGCATTTTTAATCAGTGCTTCTAAAGATTACGAAAATCATCAAGGTATCATCAATGGAAATCTAATTAGAACAATTGCAGATTTAAAAGAAGATCAATACTTTACCATTACTTTTGTTTCTAATGATATCTGGGATTTTAAAAGTGGAGAACTCATTCCAGCCACAAGAGAGAATAAAAGAAAAGCAATTGAGTTCATTCGATCCTATCCTCTCCATTACCCGTATAATCGTGAAAAATTTGATGATGCTTACAAAAAAGTAAATAAGAAAAATGGAAATGTGGATCGAGTATACCTTTATACTGACGGAAACTTTAACTTTAGCAATGATAGCGATGATGATTCATTAGCTGAAAGTTTATTCAATGAAGTAAAAAAGAACACGATTCCCTTTACCATTAGAACTGGGAGTGGTGATTCAGTTACATCAAAAGCCAAGGCAAGATTAGAGGAACTCACCCGCATTACTAATGGCACTTATATTCATTCTCCAGTTGGGCACTAATGGTTTAATCAACTTATTTCATTGAATCACTAAACTAAATTTTATGCTTAACATTCATTTTTAATAATTAGATAATATACATTACAAACACACAACGAAAAGGATTCCGTTATGTCAAACATCAGAACGATACTTAATCACAAAACTAACTCTACTATTATTGTTATTTCTCAAGAGGCAACAGTTTACACTGCCGTTGAAACGATGTGCGATCACAACATCGGTTGCTTACCCGTTATGGATGGAGCACGCTTGGTTGGAATTTTTACGGAACGCGATTATGCTAGAAAAGTAATACTCCAGGGTAAAGCTTCAAAAGAAACAAAAATTGCGGAAATCATGACCCAAAATCCAGTTTGGGTTACCCCTAAAACGGATATCAATCAATGCATGAGAATTATGAACACCCAGTACTTTAGGCACTTACCGGTACTCGAAGATGGATTAATTGTAGGAGTGATTTCAATTGGAGATTTAGTGAGTCAGATCATCCATGAGCAAAGCAAAGTGATCGAACAATTAGAACAATACATTAAGACTGCATAACTAAAGACTAGTTCCGTTCACATTCTCTGATGATATCTAAGGATTGGTTGTTCAGTTCACCCATGTGTTGATTCATTTCATACAATGAATTAATGATACAACTCTTCACTGTTTCTGGTGCATCACAATTATTGAGTAATAATACAATGCGATGATGTCTATCCCCGTGACCATTTGAAAAAAGTGAAAAATACCCACTCACTGCTCCCTCTATACAACCATTGATATTTTTTTCACCACCACTACTCACTCCGCCCTCGTTATTAGCTAGAGCTGGAAAACTATAGATCATGAGTAAAATGAGAACGTTTTTCAGTTGAAACATCAGAACTCCAATTCGTTATTACATTCGAATTATATAATTAATACGCACTCATGTCAATCATTCGAGTGAGTTAGCAGAAATCCAATTTAACAAAATTAGTTGATGTTAAAACGGATTAAATAAATCCAAGTTTAAAATTACCAAGGTTTCATCCTTGGATTTAAAGATTGGCTCTTCCAATGTTTTGATAAATTCAAGAATTTTCGCTCGGATCAGCTTTTGCGCTTCTACAGAAAGGCTAATCACAGCAGTATAGTGAAGATGCTCTTTTTGGTATTGATCTAAAGCAGTAATCCCCCTCATGCGCCAATTAATATGATGTTTATTGATATTCGGGGAAGTCTCTTCCAAATGAATTCTCTTTTTACCGGTGACAAATTTTCCATTTTTTTCTTCAATTAACCCAGCAATTCTTAGAAAATCAATTGAATCAGAAATAAGCTTTGCGGAAAGCCCGGTATATTCAAGAAGTTGTTCTTTTGTTTGTAGTTTAGGTATCAAAACGCCCATATGAATTAAGCTATAGATCCAGTGGCTATAGTATTTTGCCTCCTCTGCCTCACTCAACTTTCCATCGATGGGAGAAATATTAGAAATCACTCTATTTCGTTGATCGAGAACTTCATTAATTTTACTTTCAAAATACTTTTCTAAAGCCGTTGAGCCTGCACGATCTTTTTGCACAAGAAGTACGAAATAATCTCGCTCTTCATTACTCCATTGATAGTAATCGGCGATCTGAATAGCGTGTTCCAGACCAAGCTGAGCCTTCCCTGAGAGAACCATGGAAATAAATGCTATATTGCAGTTTAAATGCTCAGAAAGACGAGTTTTCTCTCCCCTTTCTGCATTGGGACGATCAAACCATTGATTTAAAAATTTACGGTAATTGGATGAAAATTGAAAAATACTCTTTAAACTCATAGTGTTGATTAAATAATACCAAAAACCATAACTTAAGTAAACATATAATATACACTTAAATGGTTAATTAAATAGATAAGGCAATCATTCTACAATGCTGTTATTTTCCTTCTACAGTTAAATGAGCTTCGGCTCGAGGAGAATTCATGAGAAATATTATAGCGCCATTGCTATTCATAATTTCAATAGTGTTTGCACTTAATGGAGTTTCAGCCAATGCAAATACATTTGAAATAAATGAGCATGATTCGGGCATGCTTGTACTCGATCTTACTAAGAATTCTGGCGCAATAGCAAATTTAGATATTTGTAAGGGGTCAATACGCGCTGATATTGATAATGATTATATCACTTTGAAAATTAACAACTCTGCTTGTTCTAAATTATCGGTCACATCTACAAGCAGCTACAAAAATCAAAGGATGGGTTCAAAAATTCTTGATCGAGGATCTAATGGCTTCTCTGGCACTATTATGATCATCAATAAATTCTACGACCATCATCTCGGAGGAACTGTCGTTCACTTGAATGCCCCTCAATTAGCTGATCAGTTTATTCTTAGTCGCTACGAACAGATTTAATCATATTTGGAGAAGGAAATGAAAAAAATAA
>CANBTI010000024.1 GCA_947372355.1 Bdellovibrionales bacterium
AAGATCACTCCATCATTTTCACATATCAACAGAACACATGCCCAGTGAACTCATTCACGCACTAGTTTTAGCAAAAAAAGCAGCAGCAAAAATAAATATAAAATCAGGATTAGCTGAAGATAAGGCAAAGGCAATTATCGCAGCAGCAGACGAAGTGCTATCCGGTAAACATATAAATGAATTTCCATTATTTATTTGGCAAACGGGTAGTGGCACACAAACCAACATGAACGTGAATGAAGTTCTCGCGAATCGTGCGAGTGAAATCATGGGTGGTGAGCGTGGAGAATCCCGTAAAGTTCATCCAAACGATGAAGTAAACAAGGGCCAAAGCTCGAATGATGTTTTTCCAACAGCAATGAGCATTGCTGCTGCTATCGGAGTCAGTCAGAAGGTTCTTCCTAGCGTTAAAGCACTTCGTGATGCGCTAGATGAAAAAGCAAAAAGCTTTAAAGGAATCGTTAAAATCGGGCGCACTCATCTTATGGATGCAACTCCACTGACGCTAGAGCAAGAGTTTTCAGGATATGTTGCTCAACTCAATCATTCTATTAAGCACTTAGAAGCGAGCTTGCCCCATCTTTATGAATTAGCTCTCGGTGGAACGGCTGTTGGAACTGGATTAAACTCTTCGGTTGCATATGCGGTAGATGTTGCAAAAGAGATATCAACATTAACGGGGCTTCCGTTTGTTACAGCTCCGAATAAGTTTGAAGCACTTGCAGGCAATGATGCAATTGTGCATGCGCACGGATCATTGAAGGGCCTAGCTGCTTCATTATTTAAAATCGCAAACGACGTGCGTTGGTTAGGTTCGGGCCCACGTTGTGGAATAGGGGAGTTATCTCTTCCTGAAAATGAACCTGGATCTTCAATTATGCCTGGAAAGGTTAACCCAACACAATGTGAGGCGCTTACGATGTTGTGTGCTCAGGTGATGGGAAATGATGTAGCCATTAATATTGGTGGAGCGTCTGGAAACTTTGAACTCAATGTTTTTAAACCACTCATGATCAATAATTTTTTACAGTCAGTGAGAGTACTCACCGATGGCTGTAGAAGTTTTAGAGAGTTTTGTATTGAAGGCCTCGTTGCTAACAAAGATCAAATTCAAAAACATTTAGAAGAATCACTGATGCTAGTGACAGCACTCAATCCACACATTGGATATGATAATGCTGCTAAAATCGCAAAAAAAGCCCACAAAGAAGGCAAAACACTGAAACAAGCGGCGCTTGATCTTAATTTAGTGAAGGCCGAAGACTTTGATCGTTGGGTTCGTCCTGAAGATATGATTGGGCCCAAGTAATTTTCATGAATGGAAAACTAATCCTCATTCCCACTCCTTTAGATGAAGCATTGCCGCTCGAACCAGTGGCACATTCTTTACTTTTGAATGAGTGTTTGAATGAGAATGTTATTCTACTCGTTGAAGAACATAAGGTTGGTCGCCAACGCTGGATCAAGTGGGGGCTTCCACGCGAAGCGATCGATAAATTTGTTTTATTCAATGAACACACACAAGAAGAATTACGAACCAGTCTGGTTGCGGAGATTAAGAATGGAAAATCCGCTTTTCTGATGAGTGATGGTGGGTTGCCTGCCTTTTGTGATCCCGGGCAAAAACTAGTAAAAGCCTGCCACGAAAAAGGTATTACCGTTACGAGCTCTCCATTTCCGAATTCAATTTCTCTAGCCGTTGCCATGAGTGGTATCGATCACTCAAGGTTTTTGTTTGCTGGATTTTTATCTTCAGAGCATTCTGAAAGGAAAAAAGAAATAGAACAAATAGCTTCAAGAAACGAAACGGTAGTAATGATGGATACCCCTTATCGATTAAACGCCATCATTGCTGACATTGGTTCATCAAGACTAAAAAGTAGAAAATTTTTTCTAGCAACGAATTTAAATTCAGTGAATGAAAAAAACTTTTACGGAACTTTTTCAGAAATTCAAAAGGCATCAGAATCTCTGCATAAACCAGAATTTATCTTAGTTATTTCGGGATCATGAGTAAGCCCAATAATCTTAGAATATACTTTCAAGACAATCACTTAGTGGTTATTGAAAAGCCAGCAGGTTTTCAAGTGCACACGCCCGTAGATTATGCTCGCCAGGGAAAAGTAGTTAGAAAAAATAATGTTCAGATCTTACTTCGCAAGCAATTAGATCAAGATGTATTTACGATTCATCGTCTGGATAGAGCAACAAGTGGGGTAATGCTTTTTTCACTTTCTTCAGAATTTGCAAGGCTAGTCCAAAAAAAGTTTTTAGCTCACGAAGTAAAAAAAACTTATTTATGTGTAGTTCGAGGATGGGTAGAAGATGCGGGGATAATTAATCAACCATTATCAAAAAATCTAGATGATGGCGTGATGCTAGAAGCGATTACTCAATATGAAACTATTTTCAGATTTGAATTACCCCATTCGACAGGAAAATATGAACGGGAAAGATATTCATTGGTTTTGGTTCATCCTATTACGGGAAGAACTCATCAAATTCGAAGACACTTTAGATCCATTTCGCACCCGCTGATTGGTGATACTGTTCACGGCGATAGTAAGCACAATCGGCTTTGGAGATCTTTATTTAAAAGTAAGGGAGGAGAACAAAACTACCTCTTTTTAAAAGCGTATTCATTTGAAATGGTTCACCCCATCACTCATGAAAACATGAAATTTGAAACTCGTTGGAACAAAAACTGGATGAACATGTTTGAATTAATCGGATTTTGCCCAAGAATTATCTAAAGTTTAATCATCATGGTAATTCCATCCCGCAATGGAAGCATGATCTTTTCAACTCTTTTATCGGTTTTGATTTTTTCATTAAATTGATGAATCGTATGGTCTGAACTATCCTCGGGATTTAAAACCCTTCCAGACCAAAGTACGTTATCAACTAAGATGGCACCACCTTTACGAACTAATTTTAAACTCGCTTCAAAGTAATATTCATACCCAGATTTATCAGCATCAATAAAAGAAAGGTCGTACTCCGGGCGCTCACCCGATAATATTTGCAATTCCAATTTTTTAACTGTTTCTCTTGCGTCACCTAAAATGAGTTCAATTTTATCTCCGTGAATGCTTTTTTTCCAAAATTCTTTTGCGAGGGCCGTTGCCTTGGGATCTCGATCTAGAGTGGTTACTCGACCATTTTTTGGTAATGCTTCGGCCACAGCGAGAGAGCTATATCCGGTAAAGGTTCCAAATTCTAAAGTATTTTTTGCGCCTATGAGTTTTGTTAAAAGAGCTAAAAAACTACCCTCTAAATGACCCACTTGCATGTGTGCCACCTTAGGCGCGTGAGCTTGTGTCGCAGGAACTAATGCAATTAATTCATCACTGGGTGGTGTGCTGTGATCTTTACAGTATTGATGAATATTTTCAGGAGTGATGGTGAGTTCGTTACTCATTTTTCTTTCTCCCGAAAAATCTTTGCCCCGAGTTTAGTAAGTTTCATTTCAATTTGCTCATATCCTCGATCGAGATGATAAACGCGTGAAATAAATGTTTCGCCCTTTGCCGCAAGACCAGCAATGATCAAACAAGCGCTCGCTCTTAAATCTGTGGCCATCACCTTTGCTCCCGTTAATTGCACTGGTCCGGTGATGATGGCTTCATTGCCTTTGATTTTTATCTTTGAACCCAAACGAATGAGTTCCGCTACATGCATAAATCTATTTTCGAAAATAGTTTCAGAAATAATTGAATTTCCATTTGCCTGGGTGAGTAGCGCCATGAATTGAGCTTGCATATCGGTTGGAAATCCAGGAAATGGTTCGGTAGTTATGATGAGTGGAGAAAGTTCCTTAACATATTCTGCCGTAATGCTAGTTGGAGTATCGGATATTTTAGCGCCTGCTTGAGTTAAAAAATCAAGAGCTGAAGTCATAAACTCAGCTGAAATTCCATTCACAGTTACTTTTCCTTTGGTCATTAATCCTGCACACAAAAAAGTAGCGGCCTCAATCCGATCGGGTGCAACCCTGTGATTCATAGCATGAAGAGATTCAACGCCTTCAACGTAAATGACAGAGGTTCCTTCACCAGAAATTTTAGCTCCCATGCTTCGAAGGGCAATTGCAAGATCAACAATTTCAGGTTCTCTAGCGACATTATGAATTTCTGATTTTCCCTTGGCAAGTACGCACGCCATGAGTGTGTTTTCAGTAGCTCCAACACTTGGAAAGGGAAAATTAATTTTAGCTCCACGTAGACCATTGGGAGCTTTTCCTTCAATGTATCCACTTTCAATCACAAAGGTGGCTCCTAGTTTTTCAAGTGCCATTAAGTGAATATCAACCGGACGCGCTCCAATAGCACAACCACCAGGAAGACTTACTTTTGCTATTCCTTTTCGCGCAAGCAAAGGACCCAACACTAAAACTGAAGCCCTCATCGTACTCACTAACTCATAGGGAGCTTCGTGAGCATTGAGTGATGATCCATCGATTTCCATCGTATTTTCATCTAATTTAAATAACGTTTTTAATCCGAGAGAATCTAAAACCTTAAGAGTAGTATTGATATCTGCCAACAGTGGAACATTTTTAATGATCGATTTTTGTTTAGATAAAATGGAAGCAAATAGAATCGGGAGTGCTGCGTTTTTTGCGCCACTAATTTCTACTGATCCAAAAAGGGGGTTTCCGCCAACAATTCTTAAACGATCCATGTTTGAAGTTTAAATTACTTTTGAGCAATCAGCAATCGAGGACGACCAGTTAAATCATCTACAATCCCGATTTTAGAGAATCCAGCATTTTGAAACTCGTGTTTAATGGCATCAGCACGTTCATGAGGAATTTCAAAAAAAGCAATTCCGTCTGGTTTTAAAATTTTATGATGATGCTTAAGAAAATTTTCATAAAAATAATTTGGATTTTCTTTTTCGCCCTCATTGGCGGCTCCAATCATTGGAAAAAGAGCAGTGTGAGGTTCATACCTTAAAACTTCATTCTCAATTTCATCATTTACCGAAACATAGGGAGGGTTTGAAAAAATGATGTCCATGGGGCGGTATTCTTCAAAAACCTCAAAGCCGATATGGGTATCACCAGGCTCAATAATTGAAAACCGATCTTCCCAATTGCCAACTCCAATAATAATATCAAGATTTTGTCTGGCCATCGCAATCGCTTGTGAACTGATTTCGCTCGCAATCCCGATTGATTTTTTAAAATGAAATAAAATTTCAGTGGAAAGAATTCCCGATCCAAGACCCAACTCAGCGAATCTGAATGGTGTATTCGTCCAATTTTTTTTTATGTGATCAATTATATTTGAAATTAAAATTTCTGTTTCTGGTCTCGGAATGAGTACATGAGAGTTTACAGAGTAATCGTGTTCGAAAAAAAATTGATTACCAGTAATGTGTTGAAGTGGAATTCCTTTGATTCTTTCAGCCGCCATTCTCATTGCTTCTTCTTCAATTTCTGGAGTGAGAGGGAATTTAACAGCGGATTTCTCGGTGAACAATTCAGAAAACTTATTTAAAACTTGGTATTTGTTTCTAAATGCATTGAATAAAATTAATTTTGTTTCTGCTTCAGGAGATTTTTCATGCCCATGTTCTGAAAAATAATCTAGAATTTTCTTCTTAAGATTGAGCATAACCCGCTTGTTTTAGAGCTTCAGCTTGATAGTGAGTTTGAAGGGCATCAAACAACTCCTCTACATGACCTTGCATAATATCTGGAAGTGCGTGGCTGTTAAAGCCGATGCGGTGATCTGTTAATCTTCCTTGCGGAAAATTATAGGTGCGAATTCGTTCAGAACGATCTCCAGTACCCACCATTGCTCTTCGAGAATCAGAGTGTTCTTTATCAAGTTTTGCCTGTTCAGCCTCAAGGATTCGAGAGCGAAGAATTTTCATCGCCTTATCTTTATTCTTTAACTGAGAGCGTTCGTCCTGACAATTCACCACCACTCCAGTTGGAATGTGGGTGATGCGAACTGCGGAATCGGTGGTATTAACGGATTGTCCGCCTGAGCCACCCGAACGAAACACATCAATTTTAAGATCTGCAGGATTAATTTTTAAATCAAATTCTTCTGCTTCAGGAAGTACAGCAACGGTGATGGTTGAAGTGTGAACTCTACCCATCGCTTCGGTTTCTGGAACACGTTGAACGCGATGTACTCCGGCTTCAAACTTCATGCGACTGAAAACCTTATTGCCTTCAATCATTCCAATGATTTCTTTATATCCGCCTTTTTCGGCCTGACTACAAGAAATGAGCTCCACTTTCCAGCCCTGACGTTCGGCAAATTTTTTGTACATGCCATACATTTCGCCAGCAAAAAGAGCTGCTTCTTCTCCGCCCGCTCCGGCACGAATCTCAAGAAGGATATTCTTTTGATCGTTTGGATCTTGTGGAAGCAGTAGAAGCTGAAGCTTTTTACTTACTGGCTCAAGCTGTGGTTCAAGAATTTTTAATTCTTCCTTCGCCATTGCAGAAATCTCAGCATCGTTTTCAACAAGCATTTCTTTGTTGGATGCAATTTCATTTTTAAGGTTTCGATAAATTCGATATTCATCCACAATTTCTTGTAAAGATGAATGCTCCTTAGAAAGACGACGGAACTCATCAGGTCTGTCCGCTAAGGATGGATCTGCAAGTTTGCCTTCGATTTCCATGAATCGATCTTCAACGGCGCTTAATTTATCAAACATGAAATATTACCAAGCAGGGATTAGCTGCTCATTCCTTTAATGAATTCTTCATTAGTTTTAGTGTGGGAAACCTTATCAAGTAAGAACTCCATTGCATCTACAGTATTCATTGGATGAAGAACTTTTCTCAAAATCCAAATACGATTGATGACATCTTTTGGAAGGAGAAGATCTTCTTTACGGGTTGCAGATTTGTTGATGTCTAGACATGGGAAAATTCTTTTTTCCATGAGTTTACGATCAAGAACAATTTCTGAGTTACCCGTTCCTTTAAATTCCTCGAAAATAACCTCATCCATTCTTGATCCAGTATCTACAAGTGAAGTAGCGATAATCGTGAGAGAACCACCTTCTTCAATGTTTCTGGCAGCACCGAAGAAACGTTTTGGTTTGTGAAGTGCGTTTGAATCCACACCACCCGAAAGAATCTTTCCAGATGGGGGTACAACGGCATTGTATGCGCGAGCCAAACGAGTAATAGAATCGAGCAAAATGACTACGTCGTATTTGTTTTCAACTAAGCGTTTTGCTTTTTCAATTACCATTTCTGCAACTTGAACGTGACGAGATGCTTGTTCGTCGAAAGTAGAACTAATGACTTCACCCTTTACAGAGCGTTGCATATCGGTCACTTCTTCGGGGCGCTCATCAATCAATAATACAATGAGTTTTACTTCAGGATGATTGTAAGTGATGGCATTTGCCACATCTTGCATGAGTACTGTTTTACCGGCGCGTGGAGGAGCAACAATCAAACAACGTTGACCCTTCCCGAGTGGAACCATGAGATCAATGATTCGTGTGCTGTGATTGGTGGGTTGATACTCTAAATTTAAACGTTCAGTAGGATAGAGTGGTGTTAAATTATCAAACAAAGCGCGATCGCTATTGAGTTCTGCAGCTTGAAAATTTACTTGTTCAACCTTGAGAAGCGCAAAATAACGTTCACCTTCTTTTGGTGCGCGTACTGATCCACTTACGGTATCTCCAGTGCGCAATCCGAATCTTCTAATCTGTGAAGGAGAAACGTAAACATCGTCTGGTCCTGGAAGGTAATTGTATTCAGGGGCACGAAGAAATCCGAAACCATCAGGAAGACACTCTAAAACGCCATCAGCGAAGATGTGTTCATTCTTTTCAGCTTTTTTCTGAAGAGTGGTGAAGATCAGGTCTTGTTTACGAAGATTTCCAGCGTTTTCAACGCCAAGAGCGTGAGCTAGTTCAATCAACTCACCAATTTTTTTATTTTTAAGATCTTTAAGATGCATTAACTTTTCGCCGGGAACGGGGCCATCATTAGTTGATCCCTCACCATTAGATGAGTTTTGTGTAACAGCCGCAGAATCGTTTTGTGCATTATTTGCCTTCGGAGCAATGATAAAAGATTTAGCTGGCGCAACTGCCGCAGTCTCAACTGGAGCGGATTCAATGACTTCGGGTGCAGTTTCAATTGCGGGCGCGTCAACTGCGATTTCTTCAGTAACAGCGACGTCTTGATTTTCGTTCAAAGTTTGGTCTGCGTCACCATTTGCGCCTGTGCGGGGTGCTTTTGCGGCTGTGCGGCCAGGTATGGGGCGACGTACGGGACTTGGTTTTTTATTCTGAGTACTAATGGCACTGCTCCTTGTTAATGATTTTAATGAATTTCTAAGTATTTATAGAGGGGTAATAACTTTTAGTTGAATAACCGTTTTTGAATTAAAAAAATATTAGCAAAGGTTTTTTATGGAGTCTACAATAATTTAAGTGAAAAAATCGATTAGTTTACTCTTAATTTTATTAGTACTTTTAGCCTCAGGTGGTGCCATTTATCTTTTCCAGTTTGCTCAAAGCACAACCGGATCTTCTAAAATGGTTTTTGAGCTTTCTAGGGGAATGCACGCATTTGAAATCTCAAATTCACTAGAAAAGAATGGGGTCGTAAAAAGCGCTCAAACTTTCTACTGGTTTGGAAAGTTTACGGGGGGGTGGAATGGAATTAAATCAGCAGAATATGAAATTCCCGCATACTCAACCCCATCTCAAATTTTTAAATTGTTTAAAAGTGGAATTGGAATTCAGCACGCCTTATTAGTAAAAGAAGGCGATAATATCTATCAAGTAGCCGAAGCTATGGAATCGGTGGGCCTTGGAACGTATAAAGAAAACATCAAACTTTTACAAAGCCCAAGTTTTATTAAATCACTAGGACTAGCCGAGGATGGAGTTAAAACTTTAGAAGGTTATTTATTTCCTAATACATACTTTTACGACAAAAAAGAAAAACCAGAAACGATGATTCGCCGTATGGTTGTAGAGTTTTTAAAAACCTGGACCCCCGAAATTGCAGCAAGGGCTAAAGAGTTTATGATGTCTAGAAAACAAGTGGTTACCCTAGCATCCATGGTTGAAAAAGAAACCGGAGCAGCTGAAGAAAGGCCCATCATCAGTTCTGTATTCCATAATCGATTGAACAAAAAAATGAGACTTCAAAGTGATCCAACCACTATTTATGGAATTTGGGATCATTACGAGGGTAAGATTCATAAGAGTGATCTTTTAAGTCCAACAGAATACAACACCTATACTGTTCCAAGTTTACCTATAGGACCAATCTCAAATCCCCATAGTGAATCTATTCATGCAGTTCTATACCCAGCGGACACTCAGTATTTATTTTTTGTATCAAGAAATGATGGAACTCATGTTTTTTCTCATACCTATGCTGAACATTCACAGTGGGTTAAAAAACTTCAACTGGATCCAGCTGCTCGAGAAGGTAAAAGCTGGAGAGATTTAAAGCAGCCGAAAAAATAGTAATTAAACGTTAACGAAGGATCCACGGTGCAGTTCTTAATGAATTATAGGCGCTAGCAACTTGATCTTCTAGCCATGTATTCACCACGACATTGTTAGCATCTCTATTTTCTACTTCTGTTGGCTCAAAATAGTACATGGGTAGTTTTCTTAAAAAACAATATTCGTCTTGTTGGTGGTTTTCGTAATCTTTATAGTTGGATACAACTTTACAAATTGGATGAGGATCCAAAAAAAGATTGGTCCATGTTTGCACGTCTACTGGATGATCTAAAAACCAAGAGTCTAAAACCTGCTCTTCGTTATTTACTAAAACGAAAGGAGCAACATGGAACCACCAATTGAAGCGATACTCACGCATGTATTTTACAGAGAAAAATACAAACATTTTCCCAGATTGAATATTTGCCATTTGGAGCATTTCGGCAGACCAAAAATGGGCGCGCTGATAACACTCGGCAATTGATTTTCTGTTGTATTTCAATTGATCCATCAGGGCCTGGGCATCATCCAAAGATTGTAAGTTTGTTGGTATGAAGCTATTGTCAGTGTAGCGAATATCAGTTGGTAATGTTTTTGGTGAAAGTTTAGGCAAACTTGAATCGTAGTATGGGTTTAAAACGGGATCGTTTTTATAAAGATCTAAATCTACAAAAGTTGCAACTTGACCATTTGATTCAATAAAACCTAAGCGGTGATTTATTGCTGATTTTTCAATGCCTAAAATTAAAGTTTTATCATTGGTACGAAGCACGCGACCACTATCGAGTAAAATCAGTGTATCTTCATTTGCAAATTGCGCCGGTACGATGTGAGAGACCCTTGCGTTTAGTAGACTTGCATCAGCACTAGTTGATAAGATTGTGCATAAGAGCATTAAAATATTTATAAAAAGCATGTTGCATTTTCTACATTCTGACCGAATAAAAAGATACAGAAAAAAATAGACAAGACTCAGGAAGATCAATAATTAACTATATGATTTTATTGTTAAAATCCACGAGATTCAAAAATATCTCTTAATTTCATTCGATCTGCTCTTGGATCCACACAAATGGTCTCGCAAGAATCTAGTAATGCCTGAATGAGGCCGTGCTTAATATCTGAAAATCCAGTGGTGAGAGAGTTTCTCGCATTAAAGATGAGTTGATCAGCAACTTCAGGAAACTCTTTTTTAACCGACCACAATAATGACAATACGAAATCAGAGTTGGCAAAAGTATTTGTTTCATAATCAGGGTTATATTTATTTTTATTACTTCCATCTTTTGGCATGGAGAGAGAATATTTTTTAATTTTACTCGCAATGTGTGGATCATTGCTGAATGAAGTAGCAAAGTAATCTGCCATACCTTCTAAAATTGGAGTGGATAGTCCGAGTGTAAGTTTGTCACTCAAGGCAATGTGTGAAAACTCATGATAAATAATTTCAGGAATCATTGCCGTATCTAGATAGTAATATTTTTCCAAGAATAATTTATCTGAGTGTTTACTTGCTTCGAGTAATATTTCAGAAATTAAAATAGTTCCCGCTTGTCTAATCATTGTTGATTGGAAAGTAGATTGAACTTGCTGGGGTGTAAATATTTTTTGTAAAGTGAGCTGAATCATTCTGTTGGTCGCAGCTGATTCAACCGGATTTGAAAGCATTCCGATATATTTAGCCAGTGGATTTCCATCAGCTCCTAAGCCACTACGGGGTAGGTCTTCGGTTCTAATTGTTTTAACAGGGCGAAACCAAATTTCATTTCCCCATGATGGAATGTCTACACCATCCATTGGATCACCAGCGGGAATAGAGAGTGCATCATTATAATGTGGATCAATGGAATCGTGTTGAAAGTGACCAAGATCACTAAACAAGTTTGTAATTTCTAATCGAATTGTTACTTTTGGAAGATTTTGAACATTTTCAGAATGAATTGTATTTGCCCAAAAGTTCCTGATTAAGTTTAAATGATAATAAGTGGTAGCTGCTTTTAGTTTCAACTTTTCATCCGCTTCATTAAGAGATATGGCGGTTTCGCTTTTGCCCTTAACAATTTTGAAATATTTTCCATCAAAACTTGTGGTGGATGTTAAGTCTGGAAGCTCTACCTCTGTCAATACAGGTTTGAATTTGCTACCTCTCACCAAAACTGTTTCCACCACCTGGGCGGAAGCAAAATTGAATGTTGGCAAAGCGATGATTACTAGGATTAATTTTTTAAAAAATGTCATATGAATTATCCACCGAGTTTGTATCGTTAGCTTTTTTACTAATTATTCCATCCACAAAAACAAGTGCAATAGAAGTGATGATGTTGTATGGGGGCGGTACAAACAGGGTTGCTGTCCCAGTAATTCTGAAAGCGTAATCAGCAATTTTTTTCCAATGCTTTACTTCCGGATTCCATAAGTCATCAATTTTAAGCGCGGAATTAAGCATATTCGAAGTCACTAATCCGGTTTCAAGGCCCGCGGTAATTAAATCTTCATGAGTAATGTTGATTCCACCAAAAAAAGTGGAGCGGCCTAATTCTTCAATGTCTTTTCTTAGGTGTTTTCTTGCTAGAAAATATTGACCCATTGGAGAAACGGGTAGGGTTTCACTTCCAGATTTAAAAGTAAAAACAACTTCAGTTTTAGTGGCATCCATTCGATCAAATGTTTTTTTCAAAACATCAGAAATCATGCTGATTTGCATTGGGTTAAAGCGAGTGTAGAGAGACTTTCTATAGGTAGTATTGCTTTTTTTATCTCTAAATTTTGAACTTAAAACATTGGTTTCTAAATCAAATTTAGTTGGATTTGGTTGCTGTGATTTGTTTTTAGTTGAAGTCAAGATCTCTAAATATTTTGAAAGGGTGAGGGACCAAGATTGCACCTCGTTGTTTCTCAAAGTTTCAGCCAAGTTAAACGATTCATCAGACAGAATATTTTTAGATTTTGCGAGGAAGTTAAGTGCGCGTATGTTTTTTTGTTTTTCATTAGAGAGTGAAAAGTCTTTTGAAATTCTAATCCAGGCATCAACCGCACATCCGGGATTTTTTAAGGTTGAAGAGCTTAAGCTTCCATAAGAGATGCTTAAATCATCTGCATCCATTTTTTTGCTTGATAAGACACTTTCACCGCGTTTTAGATCTGAGCTTTCTATGGCATTAACTTCGGCGGATAAAAGAGCTTCATTTAATATGCTGGAATGCTCAATGATTTCAAAAAATAGATCATCAATTAAGTTCTGTGATCTTAAGACAATGAGTAAGTTAGAAATGGATTGTTGATCATTTTGAATGTGGGCGACTTCAAGTTTTTCTTTAAAGTTTTGAATCAATGGTAAATCACAAAGCTTACCCCTCGCCTCAAGTTCGTTTAAAGATTGCCCAAGCAAATTAAAAGCTTTTTGACTAATGGTGGGATCAACATTGAGACCGAGTGCCTCTTGAGCTCTTTTTAGTTCTTTATCTTTATAGCTATGGCTTACAGATTCTTTATCATTTTTTAAGGCAGATAAATCAAATCCGAAGCTACTGGTGGTACAAATGATGGATAGAGCACCGATGGCTTGGGTATATTTAAAAACATTAATGAATTTCATTCTACTTCCACTCTTCCGCAAACGACAAAATAAGCTTTGGTCGATTTTGGTTGAACAATAGCAAAAAAAACCATTTAAGTAAACAGTGTTTGTTTAATAACTATTTGAACTTTAAATTGTCTAAAATGTTGTTTAATTCTTTATCAAGTTTAGGCGTGGGTGCTGGGGGTGGAGCGGGCGGCTGCACGGGATAAAATGCATGTTTTACCTTGGAAATGCGAACAAACTCAGTCGCAGTTACCATAATATCTTGAGCTGGCGCTAAACTAAACTCAGCTGCAAGTTCCTGATCCTTTAAGGGTTTTCCAGTTTCAAATGAAAACTTTTGGAATACCCAGATATCCGAAAATAAACCTCTACTTAAATCGTTGATGAGTGAAATCTTATTCGAATTTGCATAGCCAAACCCTAATGCACCATAATTTGCTACGGTAAACTGTCCAGGTCGTTCAGCAATGATCATGATTTTTTGATCGTTTAATTGATTGATAAACTTATAGATATCTTCGGTTTCACGAATGATCGTTAAAGAGTTAGTAAATCTACCCTGTGTTGCTACTGGGTGATAAAGCGCAAAACTCACCACAGCGATTGCAAATAATTTTTTCTCGGTAAGAATTTCGGGGAAAAAATATCTAAAAATAACTGGCATAGAAGCTAAAAAAAACAAGAGTATTAAAAACAATCTAGCCTGAGTAGGATGAGCAAATATTCCAAAATGATGGAATAGAACAATAGTTAAACTGAGTGCTACAGCCGCTAAAAGAAGACCAGAAAAAATGATTTGATTTTGTGATAATCGTTTTTTTAAATCAGGTACGATCTTAATGATTAAAAACACAAGCATCAATATTGATAACCAATTTAAATAGCTAGGATATGGGTAATCTGGCTGAAAATTAATCATGCTGTCTAGCATTGTTTTGCCGTGTTTAATGAAATGTTCAAATGCAAATGGTGCAACTCCCGGAGGGTTTTCAAATGTATTTGGAGTTAGTTTTCTCTGTAAAAGCATCGGAATCAGAAAAAAAGGAGAAGCAGCAAAAAGAGCTGTGTTATTGGTGATCATTTCCCATTTTATTTTTCGAAGTATAAAAAGTGATCCCAAGATGATGGCTACATAGGCAATAGACTCGTATCGAACCTGCGCCAATAAAATGAGTTGAATCACCAGCATCGCAAAACGATCTGAGCTCGGGGCGCTGAGGAAGCGATAAAGCAATACAAATGAAAGACCAAAGAAGAATAAAGAGCACACATCAAATCCACCGGATGATGCGGAAAGAGTGAGAGTCGGAATGGATAATATTAATAAACAGGCGGCAATGGCCGAAAGTCTGCCCAGTTTTGGTTCAACCACTAAAAATGTCATGCTCAGCAGGGCGAATAAAATGATGAAATTTAATACAAAAACATTTTGATAACGGTATCCGGTGAGTGTGTGAACGATGCTGGTTAAAAAAGGAAATAAGAGTGGTCTGGTTGGTAAATCCCCTTGAACGACATTGAAGTTTCCATAATAAAATTTTGATTGGGTTACGTTTAAAATATCTCGTCTGTAGGTCATGGATTGTGAAACGGAAAGGAGATTTGTTTCATCGCTAAGAACTCTATATTTTGGCGGGATGGAAACGAATACGACTACAGACATTAAAAAACAAATCACCAGTGGAAGAAGTTTCTTTTTTAAGGTTTCTTTAAAAAAGGGAAGGGTAATGAAAATCCAAAACCCAGTCATAATCAAAATTAGATAATAAGAGCTTTTTGTTACAATTTTTTTCCCCACTTCAAGATCATTTAGACCATAAATCAGGGTAGCCAAAGCAAAAACACAAGAGATAATAATGACAATAAATTGACGTGGATTTTTTTTAAACATGGAGTTCATTCCTTAAATTGTACCAGTGAAAAAGTAATGGATGCAACTGCGTTACTTCGCCATATGCCCCGATCAATAAGATTTATATAAAATTATTATTAGATCTCGAGAATAAGTTGACGAGAATTTATTTCGGTTAGAGATCATAAAAAAACCGACCACAACATTGCTGTGACCGGTTTTAAGTTTTTAATTATATGTCTTGCGACGACCAACTAGGTTCCGTGATGACCTTGAGTGTGATCAGCAATACATTGTTCAATTGTTAATACAAAGTACAAAGCAGAACCGTTAGCACAGCCAGTTGGACTTGCTGGAACTGTGTTTCCAGTGTTGTCGTTGCAGCAATAACCGTAACTGGTGTTCGTTCCAGTGTTTGTGTGGGTGTCTGTTTCAGTGTTTGAGTGAGTTTCTGTCTCAGTATCTGTGTTTGAATGAGTCTCAGTATTTGAATGAGTTTCAGTTTCAGTGTCAGTGTTTGAGCAAGTTCCAGTACCTGTTCCAGTTCCAGTATTAGTGTGAGTGTCTGTAACTGTGTTTGTTTGAGTAGCTGTAACAGTGTTTGTAAGTGTGTTTGTTACTGTATCTGTTTGTGTGTAAACAAAAGTATTAGTCACAGTTTGTACATTCGTTACTGTTTCAACGTTAGTCACCGTGTTGGTGGTTACTAAAGTGTCAGTATGAGTCACGGTTTCAGTGTTATTGATTACTTCAACATTAGTGACAACGCTCGTTTGAGTAACGGTGTTAACGTTAGTTACTGTTTCAGTGTTTGTTAGAACTTCTGTAGCAGTTAAAGTTTCAGTGCTAGTTTTAGTCACAGTATCAGTGTTTGTTTTAGTTACTGTGTCAGTAACTGTTTTTGCTTTTTGATCTTTGCAATTTTTGATCACCAAATAAGTAACAACACCAACAATCACCACTCCGATGATCACAAGAGCGATTTTGTAATTTGCTTTACCGCCACCGCTGTAACTTGCACCTTGTTGGTATTTAGCTGCCATAAAACGCATAGCAAGATTTCCAGCTTCTTCGCTAGAAATTCTATCAACATTGATAGAAGTTAGCATGCGATCGAAATCAGCACGTGTGTTAGAATCAAGAACAGATGCACGCATATAAGCCATTACTTCTTCAGAAGAAATGCCCTTAGATTGAAGTTGAGCCATGCGGCCCTTAAAATCTGCAATCGCTTTTGTTTGATATTGTGAATCATTAGGATTCACGTCTACTGTCATTTTATATCTAAAATCATTAAACGCTTTAGCGATAATTTTAGTGTGAGAAACATCACCAGATGTTGCTACATTCGAAGCAAATGCTGTGTTTGAAAGCATTGCAACGATGGTTAATAAGCTCATTATTTTTTTCATTATTAAAATATCCTTTGTAATTGTTAAACTCAGACTCTCACCCATCAACATGATGATTAAGCATTCCTGCTCATGGCTAAAAATTTGAGTTGAAAGCAAGTAACGAATCGTGCGCAAGGTGTCAACCGAAATAGTCTATAAAGCTTAACAATGGTTCAGTACGGAATACTTGATCAACTTTAATTAAATGCTATGATTTCAACATGTTTAAAAGATATTCTGTCTCTGCTTTTTTATTAATTTTCTCACTAAATGCAAATGCTGATCGATTGTTAATCAAAAGAAACGGAGCTTGGAAAGTAGAGCATGGAGATACGATTTCTTTTTTATCTGATCCTTCAGTTGAATGGGTTGAAAAAGATATTCTTTATCACGTTGATTCTGAAAAAAGCGTTGGTTCAGATTTACCCAACGATCCTAGCGTTGCCAATCAATGGTCTCTACAAAAATCAGAAGTTTTTCAAGCGCTTACTTTAGCCTCTACACAGGTCTCTCAGGGCAAAGATCCAATTGTGGTGGCGGTGATTGATACGGGTGTTGATCTTCAGCACCCAGATTTAAAGAACAATATATTTATTAACGATAAAGAAATTCCAAACAATGGAATCGATGATGATCAAAACGGTTTAGCGGATGATGTGCAGGGGTTTAATTTTGCAGCAAGGCCAGGAGAACTAGATCATAACGATGAAAATCCTTCAAATGTACAAGATGATTTTGGACATGGAACCCATGTCTCAGGAATCATGGGGGCACTTCAAAATAATGGAATTGGAATTGCTGGGATTTCTCCCCGTATAAAAATTCTTCCGCTTCGCTGGATGATCAAAGGTGCTGGATGGGGATCCGATGCAATTGCGGCAATTCATTACGCTGTAAAAATGGGCGCGCGAGTGATCAATGCAAGTTGGGGCGGAATTGGATACTCTAAAGCGCTAGAAGAAGCAGTGAGAGAGGCTGAGGCAAAAGGAGTTTTATTTGTTGCTTCGTCTGGAAATAATAAGGGAGATAACGATACAACTCCGCGCCATCCTGCAAACCTTCGTTTTTCAAATGTGATTTCGGTTGCAAACACGAATGAAAAAGACGAGCTAGCAAAGACATCAAACTATGGAAAAACACAGGTAGAGTTAGCCGCCCCAGGTGAAAATGTATTAAGCACTATCCCAAATAACCAATACGGAAAGTTATCAGGAACTTCAATGTCCGCAGCACACGTGAGTGGAGTGGCGGCGTTGTTGTTAACGGTAAATCCAAAGTTGACGGGGCAGGAAATTAAAAAAATTCTCATGCAAACCGTAACGCCTCTTCCTTCACTGAATGGGAAAACTATAACCGGTGGCAGAATTAATGCGCTTGAAGCTTTGAAAAAAGTAATTGCTCAAAAAAGTGAAAAGCCGTTTTACGAGTTTGGTGAGGTAGATCTACGCCAACTTGAAAGTAGCAGTTATGTGAGGCCTGATCATGTAGAAGAAACCGGATCCGTAAAAGGTTTATCTACTCAATTTGTGAGAATGGTAAAGGGACAAGAAATCCCCGTGGAAGGAATTTCTTTTAAAACACAAATTCACGGCGGATCAAGTCCTTCTTATCAGCAATTTATTACCGATGAAAATGGGCGTATTTCAGATCTAAATTGCCAGAAAAATGATTTTACCACTACTGCAACTATGGAGTCTAAGCTCTACTCGGTGACTTCTGGCGGACAACCCTATGATTTAATTTTAAAATTAAAATGCGGAGTTTCTCAAAAAATTATTTTCGATGAAAAATCAGATGCGGGAGAAGTGATTGCAATTTGGCAAGTAGCCAAAAAAGCAGAAAAAAAAATAAAAGATCAAATCGGCCTCGATTTCTGGAAAGATCAAATTCAGTTTGTATGGCCATCACCAGGTGATTATTACGACGGCTCATCGGTACATTTAACTTTTGGACATCAATGGGATGTGGTTTCGCACGAAATGGGACATGCAATTTATGGCCGTGCCGGTATTGGTTCATTTGGCGGAGGTGAGCACTACATTGATCGATGTTATGGAAATGAAATTGCGCTTTCAGAAGGATGGGCCTCGTTTTATGCCGCTTGGTTAAACTTTGATTTAAATTCAAACGATCCAGGATTTGAGTATATGGTTCCAAGAAGAGCGCCGATAACAGTAGAAAACATTCCGGCTGATGTATGTGGATTACCTACTAATGAGTGGCGAGTCATTGGTTTTTTGTGGGATTTAATTGATGAACACCAAGATGGAGAAAGTTTTTCAAAACCATTTTCTACACTATGGCATGACACAAAGGGAATGCATGCGTCATCTCTAAGTGAGTTGAAATCACACTTGATTGGCGTGGGTTGGGATCAGAAATCTTTAGAGTCTATTTGGAAATTGAATTTTCCAGCTGAATAAGCTACGGTTTTGGCGGGGGAATTCTCTTTGAGCTCTTATCTTGTGCTAGCGCGAAAATATCGTCCGAAACAATTTTCAGACATTGTTGGACAACTCTCGGTGGTAAAAACATTAGTGAATGCGATTAAATTAAATCGCACTCATCAAGCTTACGTTTTTTCAGGATCACGTGGGATTGGTAAAACATCGATTGCCAGAATTTTTTCCAAAGCACTTCGTTGTGAAAATGTAATTGAAAAAAATGGATTACTTTATTCCTGTGACCAATGCTCTGATTGCATCGAAATTGCAGCCGGCAGTAGTGTTAATGTGATGGAAATTGATGGTGCCTCTAATAACGGTGTTGATTCTGTTCGCGAGATCCGCGAAGGAGCAAAGTTTTTACCCAGCTCAGGTAAATATAAAATTTATATCATCGATGAGGTTCACATGCTTTCCACGGCCGCATTCAATGCGCTTTTGAAGACATTAGAAGAACCACCAGAGCATGTAGTATTTATTTTTGCGACCACTGAATCACATAAAATTCCAGAAACCATATTAGGTCGCTGTCAGCGTTTTGATTTTAAGCGTGTAACGGTTGCCCAAATCACTGAACGCATGAAAGAAGTTCTTCAATCTGAAAAAATTCAGGCTGAAGATGCGGCTTTGAATCTTATCTCAAGATCTGCTGAAGGTTCTATGCGTGATGCTCTTTCAATTTTGGATCAGGTGATTTCATTTTCGGGAATGAAGATCAATGCGCAGGCTGTGAGAGAAAGCATTGGTTTGATTGGTACTGAATTAATTTTAGCTTTAGTAAAAAACATTCTACTAAGAGACGCAAAAGCTGCGTTGAGCGTTGCACAGCAAGCCTTTAATCAAGGCGTTGATCTAAAGGTTTTGATGAAGATGGTGATCGAAATGATTCACGCACTCATCATGATTCAGGTTGGTGTTGAAAAGCCGGAGACTCATTTTAATGATGATGAGTTAATGCAAATTTCAAACTTAAAAGATATCCGCGCCTTGGAAGAAAATGAGTTAATTTTTCAAGTCTTTCATCATGGTCTAGATTTATTATCGAGAGCTGCACAACCAAAATTAATTTTAGATTTAATCATTGTAAAAACTTCACTCGCTGAAGAGATCATCCGCGCAGATAAGGTTGCGGATGAAATGAGTGAAGAGGGAATGTTAGATGTTCATGCAGGACCAGATCGGGGGGCGCCCCGGCCTCCAGCGACACCAGTAAAAAATCTCACCTCAGCTGTTGTCGATCCAGTATTAGAAAAAGTAATTGCAAAACCAGAACTGGTCCAGACAACTGAGGCGGCGCCAGCACCCCAAGCGAGAGAGATATTTGGTGGTTTGGCTTTTGGAGCAAAAAAACAAGAAATAACTGAGATCACTCCGGTTGCACCAACGATCAAAAGTGCCCGCCCCAAAACTTGGGAAGGGTTTATAGAGTTTTGTTTTGAGCATAAGCCCGTATTGGCGGTCGTGATGGAATCGGTTGTGGAGTGGAGTATTCCTTTAAACGCAGGCGATTCGTTGAAACTTGGGTTCCGCGAGAAGGATCAAGCAAAGGCCGAACAGTTACAACAAAAGGCATATAGAGATCAATTTACACAAGCAATCGAAGCTCATTTTGGCTTTAAATCTCCAGTTGAAATATTCTTTTCTAAAAATGCGGGTGAAAGCATGGCTGAAAAAACCATCAGAGCCCAAAAAGAACAGCGGGACGAAAAAATGAAAAATATTCTTTCAAATCATATCGTTCAAGAGGCAAGATCACTTTTTGGAGTAGAAGTACAAATTGAATTAAGTGAGAAGGAAAAATGAACCCACTTTCAAAATTAATATTTGAATTATCAAAGTTGCCTGGCATTGGTGAGAAATCAGCAACAAGATTGGCCTACTATATTTTAAATCAGGAGAGCGAATACGCAGAATCACTTGCTGCAGCCCTGGTGAGTGCGAAGCAAAAACTAAAATACTGTGAAGAGTGTTTTAATTTTTCTGAACATGAAAAATGTGAAATTTGTGAAGATTCAAAACGGGATCACAATCAAATTTGTCTGGTAGAGCGCCCAAGTGATGTAACTCCAATTGAAAAAACGGGAACATACCGTGGCGTGTACCACGTGTTACATGGTTTACTCTCGCCTTTGGATGGAATTGGTCCGGAAGATGTAAAAATTAAGGAACTATTGTTGAGATTAAAGGCAAGAGAAGTGAGTGAAGTAATATTGGTACTCAACCCTTCAGTAGAAGGTGAAGCAACGGGGATGTATCTTTCTCGTTTGTTGAAACCAATTGGAATTAGGGTTTCACAAGTGGCTTATGGAATACCATTTGGGGGAACAATTGAGTTCACAGATCGTCAAACTCTGGGCAAGGCGCTAGAAAATCGCACGGAAATGTATAAATGAGTTTTGTAAACACCGTTACCAAAGAAGTGAACTGTAAAATTGTGTATGTTGGAACCGGACTATCTGGAAAAACCACTAACATTCAATTTATTTATGAAAACACACGCAGTGAGCATGCTGGAAAATTAGTCAGTCTTAGTACTGAAAATGAACGCACATTATTTTTTGATTTTCTCCCGCTTTCTATTGGGGAAGTGCGCGGATACAAAACTAGATTTCATCTTTATTCAATTCCCGGACAAATCTTTTATGAAGCTTCACGAGATTTTATTTTAAAAGGCGTGGATGGAGTTGTTTTTGTAATTGATTCTGCGCGTGAACGCATGGAAGAAAATTTAGAAGCGTGGGAACAATTTCAAACAGCACTATTGCGACAAGGATATGATCTGGCGCGCATCCCAATTGTGTTCCAATATAACAAGAGAGATTTACCTCGTGCAGCAACTCTCGAAGAATTAGAAAACACATTTAACCCCACAAAAAGGCCGTATTTTGAAGCTATTTCCAATCAAGGAAAAGGCGTGATGGAGACATTAGAAAATATTAGCCAAATGGTGATCGATGCATTAAGAGGTTTAAGGGGAAATTAACTTCTTAGATTTAAGCAACGTGATTAGGGGAAATAAATAATGCGCAAAACTGATTTGGTGAGATTTAAAAAAATTTTTATCGAGCAGAGAGAGCAACTACTAATGAACTTCACCGTAATGGATGAACAACTCATGGTGAAACCAGAAGATAAAGACGAAGTAGATCAAGCTAACGCCGATGTTGAACAAAGCATTCGCATGCAATTAAAAAACAGAGAAACTTTTACGCTTCGTAAAGTAAATGAATCATTGAAAAAAATCGATGATGGCAGTTATGGCGAATGTGATAGTTGTGGAGATCAAATCGAGCTTCGCAGATTAATGGCTCGTCCTACAGCAACTCTTTGCATCGCTTGTAAAGAAGAAGAAGAAAAACTAAATGCGTCTATGTTGCTTGGTGGACGTTTTCATTACGTTCACTAAAAACAACCTTAGCGCTTTGAGCTCTCATCCTAAGAACCCAAAACGCCAAGGATTTATGACTACTTCCAGGGGAGACCTCTCAATTCCATTTGAGATTTGAATTTGATCATCTTGACCAGATTCAAGTTACAACTCATCGTGAGTTGTCATTACGCACGTTGTGGGGACAACATTCGTAAATCGTTTCGGGTGCATTGGTGTTGGATTTTGTAACTGGTGAAAGGCGAGAAGCCAGTTCAGTTACGAGAATTGGAATAATATCGTTCTTCCTGAACAAATAAACTCATCCTAAGTTTAATACTCCATTTGAGATGCTATGCGATTCTTAGATTTGATCTAGAACCCATGCTTTTTGATTTTCGTCCGTCTGCAGAGCGTGTTTCACGTATTTCCTCAGATTCCTTACAGGCAATACAGAGGTTCGCAGTTGGACGAACTTCAAGTCTGGAAAGTTCGATGTCTTCTTCACAGCATTCGCATGTGCCGAAAGTTCCAGATTGAATTTTGATTAAGGCCTCATCGATTTTTTTAAGAAACAGAGCTTCGCGACTGCGAAGTTGCATTCTCATTCCTTGCTCAAGAGTTGCGCTCGTGAGATCGGATTCATCAGAGAGATCTTCCTTATTTAAGGTGAAATCTTCATTAATAAATTTATAGGAGTAGAGAAGGCCAGATTTTTGTTCTTCAAACAATTTCTTAAACTTCATCATGATTACTTGTTTCATATTGATACTCCTTTGTGTTTGTTCACGTTGATTTCATCTTGAAATCTTCGATTCCATTTCTACATTTTGTGAGCTTTCATCCTGACTGCTCACATCTATATATGTAGCGATTCCTATGCCAGACAGTTTTTGGCTGTTTTTAGCGTTAAATTTCACTTAACCACTCGGAACTAAAGAGAAAAAAAGGAAAAGATGCGTTAAATGGTTTATGTTTATTAAGTTAGGGTGTCATAGTGCACCGGCAAAGAAATACTCTGTGGTGTGGTTAAAAATGAAAAAACAATGTGATTTCAAATATATATTACCGTGTCGGCCAGAACAGTGTCACTAAGAGCTGGAAAAATAAACGATTTTAGGTTATGATCCTTTGCTCTATGGCCAGAACAAATAAGCCCCAATTAAGCCTCGATACTATTTTTTTCGTAACTCCAGAACAAAAGCTCCTTCGCTTTTTAATGACAGAGCCAACCACGGCATTCACGCCGCGTGTTCTCTCCTCAAAATTAAAAGGCGTGCGTGGCTTGGGTGGAGTTGAAGGGATTACTAAAATTCTAAAATCCCTTCAAGAATTAGGTCTCGTGATCTTTTTAAATAATAACAGAGAAGTTTGTTTGCAAAATGATCATCCAGCGATTCAATTACTTAAAACTTTTTGCGCTATTTCAGATTTAGAAGGCTTAAAGCAAATGATTGAGCCAATGTCTAGCAAGGGTGTTTTATTTGGAAGTCGTGCAAGCGGCAAGTCTCGCTCAGACAGTAACTATAATCTTTTAGTTGTTTCTGAAACTCCGGAAGAAATTAAAAAAGTAACTTCACGTCATCCACTCGGTAAAAAGCTTGAACCAATGGTTCTCACTCCGGATGAATTTAATTCCACTTCAAATAAGAACAAAGAGCTTTCCAAGCAAATCGACGATGGGATTCATCTTTGGGGATCTTCCTGGTAATTATCAATATGAAAAAAGCACTCTACTTTTTCATAACAATCGTAATGGTGATGATTTTAGATCAATGGACAAAACTATTGGTGCTGGGTCATTTCGAATATGGTGAATCATTAACCATGGTTCGTGAATTTTTTAGTCTTACTTATGTTCGAAATACAGGAGCCGCTTTTGGTTTTTTAGCTTCTGCAAATCCTGCATTTAGAGTTCCATTTTTTTTAGCAGTTCCAATTGTTGCAATGGTGATTTTGGGTTTTCTTTATCGTGATCTTCCGAAGGATGCGCGCTGGAGATCTTTGGCTTTGGGTTTGGTAACGGGTGGCGCGATTGGAAATTTGATTGACCGGGTGCGACTCGGTTTCGTAGTGGATTTTCTCGATTTCCATTATAAAAACGTTTATTACTTCCCCGCTTTTAACGTAGCAGACGCTGCAATTTGTGTTGGAGTTGGGATTCTTCTGTTGTCTACTATGGATAAGAATGCATCCAACACTGCTAGAGCTTAATCTTGGTTTTATTCAAATTCCCTTTCATACCTATGGTTTGATGATCGCAATTGGTTTTTTGTTAGCGATCTACACCGTGAGAAAGCTCGCGATGAGAAACCAAGTGAACCCAGACCTCATCTCTGATCTTTCATTTTGGCTTTTGATGTATGGCTTTTTAGGGGCAAGGGCGCTTTTTGTCATCACTAGGCTAGACTATTTTCTTCAAAACCCAATCGATATCATCAAGGTTTGGGAGGGTGGTTTGGTGTTCTTTGGTGGATTGATCAGTGCCACCATTTACGCAATACTATTTTTTAAAAAGCATAAGCTTTCACCTTGGAAAATGATCGACATCTTGTCGCCAGGATTAACTCTTGCGCATGCATTTGGACGCCTAGGTTGTCTGGGGGCTGGATGTTGTTATGGAAGACCCACAGACGTTCCCTGGGGGATTAAATTAAATTCAGAGTTGGTTGATTTTGGATTTCGTGGGGCTCCACTTCATCCTACCCAGTTATATGAATCAACATCATTATTTATCTTGTTCGCAGGACTAATTTATATTGGAAAAAATAAAAAATTTGAAGGCCAAGTGGGACTCACTTATTTTATGGTATATCCCATTATTCGTAGTGTGATTGAGGTTTATCGCGGAGATTCAGTTCGTGGGTTTTTGATTGAGAATGTTCTCTCTACCAGTCAATTTATCTCAATTTTAATCTTTATCGCTGCAGCACTTGTTTTAAATTATCGACTCGGAAAAACTGGAGAAAATGGGAAAATATAATTCTATCAAACAGAACGTGGTTTTTACGTTCATCAGTTTGTTTGGATTACTTTTACCCAGCCATTCCTTTGCGTGGAACCGAATTGTCACTCTAAACCCCATGGCATCGGAGTGGGTGGCTGGAATTTTGGGTCCTAATCAAGCCGCTCAAAAAATCGTGGGTGTATCTGAATATTCGAATTTTCCAGAATATTTAAAAAAAATTAAAACAATTGGGCCTTATCCAAATATTCAATTTGAAAGCATCCTAGCCCTTAAACCCGATTTGGTCATTGGTTCAGCCGAATACAATAGAGATGATCAATTACAAAAACTAAAAGAACTAAAGCTTAATGTGATTGTGCTGCCAAAAGAAAACTTATTCAAAATGAGTGACTGGATTGGACAGTTGGGTAAGGTTTTAAATGAACCTGAGGCAACGAAGTTGGCAATCGCAGAGTGGCAGAGTGATTTATCTAAAATTAAAACATTGAAAAAAAATAAAAAAGTTTTTTTTCAAATTCAATTTCAACCCTTAATCACGATTGGATCAGAAAGTTTTCTGAATGATGCATTTAACTTAGTAGGTTTTGAAAATATATTTCAAAACATTAAACAATCTTATCCTAAAGTTTCTAAGGAAGCGGTTTTTGAAAAAAATCCAGATGTAGTATTAGTATTTGAAATGGTTAAAAACCAAGAAGACTTGAATAAAATCAAATTAACTTGGAAAAAAAGTGTTATTCAGGTTTTAAATGGGGATGATTTTTCAAGGTGCTCGCCGCGTTTGTTGAAAGCGCTAAAGGAGATGAAATGAATAAAAAAAATACAACCATAGTCTTGATTGTAGCCATTCTTTTAGAGCTCTTCCTCAGAATCGATTTTGGCAATACGGCGCTAATTATTACCGAGTTAAGATTGCCCAGATTGATTTTAGCATTTGCCGTAGGAAGCGCATTAGCTCTTTCAGGTTCTGTCATGCAAACGGTATTAAATAATCCGCTCGCCGAACCCTACACTTTAGGAGTGGCATCAGGGGCAGCGTTGGGTGCGGCAATTTTTAATTCCATCGGATTAAACTTAAGTTTTTTTGGATTAAATGTAGGTGCTGTGGTTGGTGCCATTTTAGTTTTGGCAGCACTTTTTAAAATCATTTTTAAAACCCAACTTCGATTTGATTCAGTGGTTTTACTTGGAGTCATGCTCAGCTTCACTTGCGCAAGCATGTTAGCAATTTGGATGTCTTTAGCAGATCCGGTTGGTGTTCAATCTATCACGTTTTGGTTATTGGGAGATTTATCTCGCATTGGATTAAAATCAGCCATTGCTCTACTTTCCTTAAGTTCCGTTTTCTACGTATATTTTTATAAGTTCTCAAAAAAGCTTGATGCGTTTTTATTTGGCGAATCGATGGTTGAGGGTTTTGGAGTTTCTCTCAAAGACACTCAGAGAGTAGCCGTAGTTTTGGTTTCCATTCTTGTTGGATTTTGTGTCAGTGCCGCTGGAATGATCGGGTTTGTGGGATTAATGGTGCCCCATTTTGTTAGAAAAAAAATGGGCACATCCTTACATGGAAAAATTCTTCCTTATGTGTTTGTCTGGGGTGGAATCTGTTTGATTTTGAGTGATGCCATCGCCCATGCCATTGCTTTCCCTTTAGAGCTTCCAGTGGGCGCCGTAACTGCACTCATCGGAGCACCAATTTTTATTTATCTTTATATTTTTCAAAACAAGACCCGAGGTTTTGAATCATGATCTCTTTTAGAAAAGTTAAAATTAATTCTTTGCAAGGTAAAACACTGGTACATGAAACTTCTTTTGAAGTGGTTTCTGCAAAAATTGTGGGCTTTTATGGTCCAAATGGTTCGGGAAAATCCTCGCTTTTAAAAGTATTAAGTGGCCAAGTGAGGGATCGAGAAGTTTCGGGTGAAAACTGGAATGATGAAATGCCAATTTTTGATAAAAACTTATCAGCTAAAGTGAGATCACAAAAAATCCTTTATATTGGCAGTGATTTTCAAACCCCATTTCAGATTTCGGTGAGAGAGCTTCTGGAGATGGCAAAAGAAGCGAACCCAAGTTCCCAAGAAAATATTTCTGAAGTTGCTGAAAGTTTTGGTATCACCTCTTTATTGTTTCGTTCGTTTGATGAAATGAGTGATGGAGAAAAGCAAAGGGTGATGCTTGCTAGGGGAATTGTTCAATCTCCGAAGTGGCTTGTGTTAGATGAAACTTTTTCAAAAATCGATTTAGATCACTCTTTTCATCTGATTGGTGAATTAAAAAAGAGAGCAAAAAATGGCCTGGGGATTTTTATAGCATCGCATGACCTAAATCTTATTTCTGAGATGGTAGATGATTTGTGGTTCATTAAAAATGGAAGAATCGTTGTCTCTGGATCTATAGAAGATGTTTTAACTACTGAAAACCTTAAACAACTCTATCCAGACAGAGTGGTTCATGTTGTTCGTAGTCCTGATAATGGTAAGAAAAAAGTTATTTACTAATTAAAAAAAGATGGTCATTGCAAAAGAATTAACCGTGGTCAATCCATCGCCACGATGGGTTTGAAGAGCTCTGGAAAGAGCGTAGTCTAAATTCAGCTTTGGACCAATCCATCCAAAGCTTAAGCCAAAGCCATCACCGCGGGTTTTTAGATATGGTATTTCTCCATCCTGATATTTTCCGATTCGGAAAAAGAAATCAGCAAGCAATCCAAATTCGACTCCAAAATGGTAACCCGCCTTTTTTCCTTTAGTGTATTGGGGTGAATAAAGTGGGTCTAAATAAATATTAATGTTTTGTGTGGGTATAAATTTGAATCCCAGATAAAAAGTACGATCAAAATGATCCAAAATGTTATCGATCACGAGCGTGCTATACATCCACTGAAGTCCAATGTAGGAGGTGGAGAAAATAAAATCTGAGGTCATTTTTTGGGTTTGATCATTAATAATAAATTTTGATCCAATCCCAAATCCAAGTCGATCAACGGCTAGTTTACTAGCTCCAATGTTTACCGCTGAATCACCTTCACGTTTTGTAAAGCCCACTCCGGCTTGGAATAATTCTGTTCTGGAATCTTGAACAGAAATTTGGTAGTTTCGGCCACCGGGTCTAAAGGCGCTGTATCCACCGGATAAACTATAAACAGGTGCAAAAGATGCGTAGGATGGGTTTAGGTAGATAGCATCGTTCAGAAGCGGAGTGGCACGGCCCGCACCACCTAGTCCCAGAGTTCTGGGACTGTGATATTCCACGGCAATGGCATTTTTTGAGCAAAAAGGTACAACCACTAAACTAAAAATTAAAAATAATTGAATCATCTGTTTTTAGGTTAGCTTGAATGGGTTATCTTTCCAATATGAAAGCCGTTATTCCTGCAGCTGGTTTAGGTACTAGATTTCTACCCATTACAAAATCAATTCCTAAAGAGATGATTCCTATTATTGATCGACCAATGATTCACTATATCATTGATGAAGCCATCCAAAGTGGGATTCACGACATTGTTCTCATTACTGCCCACGGCAAAGAATCCATTCAACATTACTTTACACGTAGTCATGAACTTGAAGATCGGCTGATGAAATCGGGTAAAGAAGAATGGGCTAAAGATATAAAAAGAATTGGTGAGAGTTGCAATATTATTCCCGTGATTCAGGATCAACCCGCGGGGCTTGGCCATGCCGTTGGGTGCGCGCGCTCAGTGATTGGTGATGAAACTTTTGCCGTACTTTTGGGCGATGACATGATCGATACCACCCCATACCCGGGAGTTCCTGCGTGCACAAAGCAATTGATTGATATTTATGAAAAACAAAACATGAGTGTGGTTGGGGTGATGGAAGTGCCACTCCAAGATGTGGTTAAGTATGGAATAGTGAGTGGTCCGACTGTTTCAGATCGAACGTTTAAAGTTCAGAGTATCGTTGAAAAGCCATCAATCAAAGATGCACCAGGAAGACATGCGATTCCAGGAAGGTACATCGTTGATCCTATTATTTTTAAGTACATCTCTGAAACCAAGCCTGGAAAAAACGGAGAGATTCAATTCACCGATTCATTATTTCAGCTGGCAATGAATCAAGGTTTATTGGCCCATGAGTTTATTGGTGATCGCTACGATACCGGTGATCGGATTGGCTATCTAGATGCTACTTTGACCTTTGGACTAAGAAGGCCAGAGTTAAAATCAGCGTTGATTGAATTGATGAAAAAACACCTAAAAGATTAATGATGTACCTTAAGGTTGCCATCCCCAGACCCCTTGATCGTTTGTTTGATTATGAATATTCCGAAGACGATCATGGAGTGATCAGTTTGGGTGATTGGGTAGCAGTTCCGTTTGGTAGATCAAGGTTGGTGGGTTGTGTGGTTGAAATCAAACATGACAAGCCAACGCTACCTGAAGGGGTTAAGTTAAAGGCGGTTACTGAAAAAATTTCTAGTGATTTTTCACTGCCTTCTGAACTTGTACAAATTTGTAAGTTTGGCGCAGAATATTACCAATATCCAATTGGAGAAGCCTTCTTTTCTGCAATGCCACCTTCGCCAGAAAAAGAGCTTGGAACGAGAAAAGTTAAATCTAAAGAAATTAAAGTAAAAGAAATAAATTTAAACGATGAGCAACGTCTAGTTGTAAATACAGTTGAAGAAAAATTAGCATTAGGAAGTAACCCAGTTTTTTTACTCGAGGGCATTACCGGAAGCGGGAAAACTGAAGTTTACATTGAGTTGGCAAAGAAAAGGCTGTCAGAAGGAAAGAGTGTTTTAATTTTAGTTCCCGAGATCGCGTTAACTGCACAATTGAGAGATCGTTTTGAGAACTCTTTAGGAAATCCGGTTGCTCTTTGGCACTCAGCTTTAGCTGAAGGACTTAGGCAAGTTCAGTGGAAAAAAATAAAGACAGGCGAAATTAAAGTGGTGATTGGTGCTAGGTCTGCAGTGTTTGCTCCCATGAAAAATTTGGGTTTAATTGTGGTGGATGAAGAACACGATCAAACTTATAAACAAGAAGAACGGTTTCGCTATCAGGCAAGAGATATCGCTGTATATCGAGCACATTTACAAAAAATTCCAATTATATTAGGAAGCGCCACTCCAAGTTTAGAATCAATTCAAAGGGTGAAAGAGGGAAGATATGTCCATTTGCGATTGAATCGAAGATTCTCGGGACAAATGTTGCCAGAAATTAAATTAATTTCACTCTCAGAAGAGATGTTGGTGATTAATGAAAAAGTAAAAACTCCTTTTGCTGAAAAAACAGTTCAAATCATGCAAGAAACAATCGATCGTGGTGAGCAGGTCATTGTGTTTTTAAATCGCAGAGGTTTTTCTCAGTTTATTCTTTGTCAGGATTGCGGCTGGATCAAGGAGTGTCCTCAATGTTCAATTACGCTTACTCATTATCAACGTAAAAATGAATTACGATGCCATGTATGTGGATATCATCAACATGTTCCGAGCGATTGTGAACAGTGCCACAGTCACGAACTTCGGGGTATGGGTTTTGGAACAGAATCTCTAGAGGAAGAATTACAATTAATGCTTCCGGATGCAAAAATCTTAAGATTAGATCGGGATCAAATCACTTCACAAAAAAGGTTAGAAGAAACTTTGGATGATTTTAGAAGTGGAAAATCGAATATTTTAATTGGAACACAGATGCTTGTGAAGGGGCATGATTTTGCAAAAGTTACTTGTGTGGTGGTTGTTTCATCAGATATGTTACTGAAATGGCCTGATTTTAGGGCATCCGAACGAGCACTTCAAACACTCACGCAAGTTTCAGGGCGAGCGGGAAGAGCAGAGCTTCCAGGACAAGTTTTGATTCAGGGGTTTGATTTAGATCATACAGTAATCAAGGTTCTTCAGGGCGAGCAATCCCACGAAAGTTTTATTGAAGAAGAGTTGCTCATGAGGAAAGAGTTGAACTACCCACCTTTTTCTAGATTTGTTCGATTTCGTTTTCAGGGAAAAAATGAATCTGTTTTAAGAAAAAAAGTGGAATCAATCATTGAGCGGGTTTTGGGAGAGTCAGAAAATGATCGCTCAAGAATGATGGGTCCATCAGAAGCGCTTCTATTTAGGGCAAATCATGAATATCGTTTCGATTTTTATTACAAAGCTCCAACGATTGATGCGTTAATGAAACTGTCAAAAAAATTGAAGTCTATGGCAGAATTTGAAGAAATAGAGCTAATAGTAGACGTAGACCCATATACCTCTTAGTATTAAGGTGTGAGTGACACGCCACTATCCATGCGAGCGCGAAAAAAGTACAAGGCCCAAATTGAGCAGGCCGCTAGGGATAGTCATATAGCCAAGTTTAATCGGCGGATGGAATTTGTAAGACAGGGCGTAGCCTCTGTAAAAGCAAAAGATTATAAATCAGCACTTTCATACTTTCATTTATATGTAGATGGATTGGAAAAATCTAAAGGTGGTGGTGATCTAACTCCCAGATCTTTTGATCCAAAACAAGATTCAGCCGAAATGCTGATGTTTACAGGTGTTCTTTGGGATTTAGCTAAAATTTACGATAAAATGGCCACGAAAGATAAAACAAAACTTAGGTATTATGTTGATAAATTTGTTTTATTTTCAAAAGGAACTTCTTATCAGCGGCTAAGTCAGGAAATGTTACGTAAGTTTTTAACAAATGATAGTCCACACAATCGGGCTATTTTCAAAGAAGCACATGTAAAATTAGGTGGCGGAAAATGTTTTATCGCTACCGCAGTGGAAGAACACTGTGAACCAATGACCGTAGTCACTTTAAAGAGATTTAGAGATGAAATCCTCGCACAGAGTTTTTTTGGACGAGCATTTACGAATATTTATTATAAAATTGGCCCTTTTATTGCGATTAAATTAATTCGATCTTCAGAAGAAAATCAAAAAAGAGTTGCAAGGGTTTTGGGCCGTCTCTCTAATGTAATATCGTTCCGATTCTTTCCGGATGAAAAGTAAAAGATTTTTGATCAAAGTCCAGCCAAACAGATAACCAAATAATAACCGCATTCCCTTTGATGTTGGCGAATGGAACAAAGCCCCAATAACGGCTATCTTTAGAGTTGTCGCGATTATCCCCCATCACGAAATAATTTCCTGGAGGAACTGTTTTGGCCGGCATATCTAAAGAATAGTAACTTTGAGTGTCGATCATGATGGTGCCTGTGGTGTGATCAAATTTATCCAGATACACCTTCATGCGATCGCGCGGATATTCAGAGGAGGAGTCTTCTAAGGATTTAAAGATTTTTTCTACCTGATCATCAGGAGCGGGAGTGCGATCATAAGGCTTGCCGTTAAGGTAAACCACTTTGTTTTTCATCTCTACAGTATCGCCAGGAATGGCAACAATGCGTTTGATGAAGTAGATTTCAGGATCTTCAGGGTATTTAAAAACAATGATATCCCCTCGAGCTGGCTCCTTAGTTCTGAAAAAATAAAGGGGTTTTTCACCAATCCAGTCAGTAAATGGAACACGTAGGCCATAGGCAAATTTATTCACAAAAATCTGGTCGCCTACCAATAAGGTCGGGATCATGGATCCAGAAGGAATTTTAAACGCCTCAATTACACTTGAGCGTATGACCAACACTAAAAGAAGCGCTGAGCCGAGTGATACAAAGTTATCCCAAAGCCACTTTTTCTTAGATATATTTTTGCCCAGTGTCGGGGTATTTTCTTTCTTGAGTTCATCTGACATAGTAAAATCAGTTTAACCCTCTTTTAATGCAAATACTAGCACGATACCTCGCATCGACTTTTTTTAAAAACCTCATGTTGTCCCTTTTGGGATTAACGGGGCTCTTTTTCTTTCAAAGCATCATTACCCAGATGAATGACTTCCCTTTGAATCAATTATTGATTTATAGCTTTTATGATTTGCCAAGGATGATGGTAATGGTTGCTCCACCAGCGACGCTGAT
>CANBTI010000025.1 GCA_947372355.1 Bdellovibrionales bacterium
GAATTCACTACTTCTTTTAATCCACCTAAACGCATTGGAACACCACGTTTCAGAGGAATCTCAAATAAGAAATCTCCCAGTTCTACCATTCCTTGAAGAAGCGTTGTTCCTCCAGTGAATACGATTCCAGCCGCTAATAATTCAGCATATCCAGATTTAGTGATCTCTTGTTGAATGAGTGAAAACATTTCTTCTACTCTCGCTTCTACAATTTCAGCTAAAATTTTACGGGAAACCACTCGAGCTTTTCCTTCACCAACAGCTTGAACTTCGATTGTTTCATTATCGTTTACTTGAGAAGCAATCGCTGCGCCGTAAGCTAACTTAATTTTTTCTGCGTTTTCTAGTGAACAACGTAAACCTACAGAAATATCGTTAGTGATATGAGTTCCACCAATAGGTAAAACACTAGTGTAAAGTAGCGCGCCTTCACGGAAGATCGCGATATCGGTTGTACCACCACCAATATCCACTAAAGCCACACCCAATTCTTTTTCATCTTGTGAAAGCACGGCTGCTGCAGAAGCAATCGGTTGTAAACAAAGTTCGGTAACCGATAATCCAGCGCGATTTGCGCATTTAATTAAATTTTGTGCAGAACTGATTGCTCCAGTCACGATATGAACTTTAGCTTCAAGACGAACGCCATTCATTCCGATTGGCTCACGAATGCCGTCTTGATCATCAATAATAAATTCTTGTGGAATCACGTGAAGCACTTCGCGATCTTGTGGAATCATCACTGCTTTTGCAGCATCAATCACACGTTGAATATCGTTTTCATTAATTTCTTTATCTTTAACTGCAACGACTCCAGATGAATTAAAAGATTTAATGTGCGTTCCAGCGATGCCAACATAAGCAGAAGAAATTTTAATTCCTGCCATGTTTTCAGCCTCTTTTACGGCCTTTTTTATACCATCTACAGTTGAATCAATATTGATCACTACACCTTTTCTCATTCCGATTGAGGGTGCTTGACCAAATCCTATAATATTAATTTCTGAGGGCTCGGTAGAAGTTGCAGGTTGGTGCTCACCAACGATGCAACAAATTTTTGTTGTACCAATATCTAAACCAACGATCAGTTCCTTCTTAGTAGACATTCTTATCCCTCCAATGGACAAAAAATTGCCTGACGCAATCCTTCTAGAAAATTCTAAGAGCCTCTCGCCATTTTGACAACGATTTTCTTACCATCCCCTAGCCAAATTTTTGACGCCGGCAAAGACTTACCTGAAAGGTACTCCAAAACCTTTCTAAAGGAGGTTTGGGAATTGATGAGTGCCTCATCTAAATTTAGTCCCAATTCAATCACAGGCCTCATGAGCTGCCCGTTCTTCAAGGGATAAGATACCAATGCCCTTAATCCGAGCTTTTCATCATAATTAAGGGAGGAAACTTTTAGGCCAGGCAAACGGCTTTCTTGGAACCAATTAAACAATACATCTCGCACTTGATTCAATACTTCTGGATTTTGGATGGCAAACCCCTGAAGCATGGGAAGATCTTTGGAATACACAATCGATTGATCCTCAAACATCGTTCCATCTGATTCTAAATAAAGCACTCTTCCACGAGATTCATTCACTAGTGCAATCGGGACTCTTTCGACAATTTTTAACGAAACGGTGTTTGGAAATTCTTTTCCAATAATCACACCCTTCACCCAAGGGTGTTTTAACAGGCGAGCCTCAATAGGCTTCATATTCAAATCAAACAAACTCTGTTTTCCCATGGGAACTTTGGCCATTTGCAACACTTGTTCAACCGTCAATGGATAAGCATCGGTAATAGGTTCAACTGAAATGTTTTTTAGTTTGAACAATGAGGAGTGTATAGCGCGATCGATGCCCACCCACATTACAACAAGAAAAGCCGCAGCAGCCAAAACATGCAACGCGTTTTTTTTCGGCAATAATTTATCACTGACTTTAGCCATTACTTTAGGGATAATCTTTTTATGCAAAAATTTCCACTTCTATTGTTGTTAACACTCACTTCATTGGCAATCACCTCATGCGGACATCAAGCACAAAACATTAAAAGTGATTCTAGTGCAAAAAATGTTGCAGGAAACTTTGAGGTCAAGCGTGTTCAATTTAAGAATGGCTTGAAGTTATTAATCTTAAAAGATCCTTCATCACCTACTTTTGCATATCAAACATGGTTTAATATTGGCTCAAGAAATGAAGTGATTGGTAAAACCGGACTCGCTCATTTATTTGAACACATGATGTTCAAGGGAACTAAAAATCATAAAGAGGGTGAATTTGATTCTATCCTCGAGCAAGCGGGCGTAGAGGGTGAAAATGCATTCACGAGCAATGATCACACAGTTTACGTTCAGGAACTGCCAAAAGAACATTTAGATTTAATCATCAATCTCGAAAGCGATCGCATGGTTAATTTACTTGTGAATGATGAATCCTTTAAAACGGAAAGAGAAGTAGTTCAAAATGAACGCCGCTTTAGAAAGGAAAACTCAGCTGAGGGCACACTTTATCAAACGATGTTTGAAACTGCGTTTACCGAAAGTCCCTATCATTGGCCTGTGATTGGATACGAACAAGATCTCAATCTCATGACCGCTCAAGATGCCAGAGATTTTTATGAAAAATTTTACAGCCCCGATCGTGCAACCATTGTTGTCGTGGGAGATGTGAATGAAAACGAAGTGATCAAAATGGTTGAAAAAGCTTACGGTTCCCTTCAGCCTAAAAACACTCCTGATGGTGACATTAAAAGAGATGTGGAACAAACCGCACAAAAAAGAAAAAAAGTTCCACTCAATATTCAATCTGAGAAACTTTGGATGGCCTACAAAATTCCAGAAGCCAATCATCCTGACACTCCTGTTTTTGAAGTGATTCAAGGAATTTTATCCGATGGCATGAACAGTCGCCTCAACAGGGCCTTAGTGAATACAGGAATTGCAACCAGCGTGAGCTCTGGTTCCTTTAGTATGCGAGATCCTGGAATTTATGTTTTTATGGCCGATCTTCAAAAGGGCAAGAGTGCGAGTCTCGCTGAGAGCATCATTCTAAGAGAAATTGAAAAATTGAAAAATAAACCCATCACTGAAGAAGAATTAGTGAGAGTAAAGAGTTTGTTGAAATTTCACTTCTATGAAAAATTAACTACTGCAAGCGGCAAAGCACATTTCTTAGGAGAGTTTGAAACGGCTTACGGAAACTTTGATGCCGGACTCAATCTACAAAAAGAAATCATGAAGGTGACTCCAGAAAGAGTGAACCAAGTAATCAACCAATATTTCGAAACTAAAAAAATGACTGTACTAACTGGAGTACCTAAAAAATGAATCTACTTTCAATCTTAATTTCTCTCGTTTCTACATCCGTTTTTGCATCTGACTTTTCATTTGAGGCCGATCACTCACTCCCACTTGTCTATGTGAATGTGGTGATGAAAGGTGGAGCCACACAGGATCCTGATGGTAAAAATGGTGTAACCGATCTCATGACAAAACTCATGTTAAGAGGCACCAAACAAAAAACCAAACAACAAATCGATCAAACACTAGATCAATTGGGAGCGGAGATCGATACTGAAACGAGAGCAGAATACGTTGTCCTCAGAGGAAGTGTTCTTTCTGAAAACATCGTTCCTTTCTTGAGTTTATTGGAAGAAATCATTACCACACCTTCATTTAGACCAACTGAATTTGAAAAACTTAAAAAAGAACAAATTTCAGAAATTTATGATCAATTAAATAACGATCAAAAACTAATTCGCACCAGATACGACCAAATATTTTTTCAAGGTCATCCCTACTCAAAAGCAAATTTTGGGAAAGTAAAAGATATCCAATCACTGACCGCAAGTGATGTTCAAAACCAATATAAGCGCATTTTTGATCAATCAAGAATGCTTGTTTTAGCTGCTGGTGACACCGCGGAAACATCGTTTAAGTCTTTTTTAAGTGACATTAATCAAAAGCAAAACTTCAAAACCAGTATTGATCCCATTCCAGCATTCACAAATCCGCCGCAAGGATTACGAGTAGTGATCATTGACAAACCCGAGCGCACACAAACTCAAATTGTCATTGCTCAACAGGGAACTAACTTTCAAAACCCTTCTTTAGATGCACTTCAATTAGCGAATTTTGCATTTGGAGGCGGTTCTTTTTTATCTAGGCTCATGATTGAGCTAAGAGTAAAGCGTGGTTGGACTTACGGTGCCGGCAGTGCTTTTAAAATGGGAAGCCAAGCTCACACTTGGAGAGTTTCGTTTTTCCCTAAAAATGGTGATACCCCGCCCGCAATCAAAGAAGCACTTAAACTCATTAAGGATCTTCATGATCACGGCATTACCCAAGAAGAGTTTGATGCTGCAAAAAGAAGCATGGTCAATAGCGCAGGATTCAACTACAACACGCCATCTAAGCGGATAGAAAACATGTTGGTTGAAAAGATTTTTGGACTACCTGCGGGTTATCATAAAGATATGGCTAAAAGAATTCAAGACATCACTCTAGCTGAAGCAAATGCTGCCTTAAAAGTGTTTATTCAGCCTGATCATCTTATGGTTGGATTAGTAGGAACTGCTTCCATTTCTAAGGCGGCGATCGCTAAGGAATTAGCGATTCCAGAACAAAAAATTGAAGTGGTTAATTATTCTTTTTAACTTTTAATCCAAAAATAATCGCTATTGCCATCAATATCCACTGAATCCAAAACAAAGGACTACTTGTGGAATGAAAATCAACGCCCTTGAAACTAAAACCTTCAAGTACAATTTTTACTCCAACGATGGTGATTAAAAGATAAGCAGTGGTTTCTAACCTTGGAAAAAAATTTAAAAGTTTAATGAATTGATTAGCCGCAAATCTCATTAAGAGAGTTCCAATTAAACCGCCCGTAACCACAACCCAATAATTATTCGTCAGTGCTACTGCGGCTAAAATAGAATCTGCGGCAAAAGTAATATCGGTTAACTCAACAATCAAAACAGTGGTCCAAAAACCGCGCACTACTGCTTCTTTTTCTTTTGAATCATTGGTGAAGAAAAAATACTGAATTGCAAGCCACAGTAAATATGCCCCACCTACAAATTTGATCCAAACAAAATGAATCAACTCATTGGCAAAGAAGATGGCAACCATTCTGAAAAAGATTGCTCCCACTAAACCATAAGTTAATACTTTTTTTCTCAGTTCGGGCTTTACGCCACTGGCAATAATCGCCAAAACCAGTGCATTATCGAGTGAAAGAATACCCTCTAAAAAAACCAAAATCCCTATCGTAGCTAAATCATTTAACGAGAACATCAATACATAGCCGCCTCAGGTCGAAAAATTTTATTCCACCTAATAAAAGCCCCTAATTCATAATTGTTCCATAAATCATTTGCTTGGTCGTTACTAATGGAGGGTAATTTTTCAGAATTTTCTTCCAACAGATCTGTTACTTCATCAATATCAAATTTAAAAATCTCCGCTTCTTTACTTCCAAAAAACTGATTTCTTTCAAACTCACCATATTCGGCTCCAGCGGCAGAATACGCTAAATCTAATCTTATTTTTTGATTGGCTACTGAGTTCCAACGATCCGTAAATGCGCGATTTGGATTACGAAATTCTGTCTTAGATTTCATCTGGTAGCCAACATCAGAAAGATAGGCGGCCCACTTTGAACCAAATCTTCTAGCAAGATAAGCGGTCATCCAGAAATGGTATGATTTTCCACTATCACAATCTACTTTCACTCCTCGTGGAAAACTAAATAAATCGTGATTTAAACTATCAAAATAAAGCGATGCTGATGAAATTACCCCTAAAGCCACCAAGGTTCTAAAATCATTTTTGGATGAGTACTCGAGTAATTTATAAAAATTTGCACCTCTTGCAGATAACACCGCAAGCACATTCCATTTCATACTTTCTGTGCCCAAAACTCGCATTAAATCTTCATCCAGTTTTCTACCTTGAAGTGGCAAACCCTTTTCAATGATCTCTAAATACTCAAGTGCCAAACGCGAAAGTGGTTCTTGGTATTTTTGGTTTTTCAGCACCTGATAAATTCGATCGCGTGCAGTGATTCCATCTACGGGCGCCATTACTTCCATAATTCTGCTCAGCTCACTATAACATTCTGCTGATTTAATATTTTGGTAATATGCACAAACTCCCCACACAGAAAAAGAACTAACATCGGCAATTTCAGAACGATCTGTATATTTTTTACCTGCTAGCAATTTTAACTTTGGATTGAATTCGGGTAACTTTTCAAGATACGTGGAACGCCCGCTGAGTACATCACTCACAATAGCCTGAGCATTTTCTGCAGTGGTGATTCCTTGATCAACAGTTAAACTCAATGCCCACGAAGAAAGCATTCTTAACTGAAATTGATAGCCAAGCTTTCTTGCTGCGAGATTAGGGATCATTCCCATTTCCCAAGGGCTGCGCACTACATGGTCATCCAAATCATCAATATCGGTGCTTTCAATATTTTGAATCATTTCATCGATCGTTTTTGCTTTAAACTTGTATTCATTCCCCGAGAACACAACATTACGGCACTTTTCCTCGGTCCATGCGCTTGCAGGAGAAGAAAGAAAGACCAACGAAAACAAAAATATAGATAAAGTGGTGACCCCCGTCACCAACCCCCTAAAATACATACCCTATAACCCTCTACGCGAAGAACTAACGTAAATGCTGCATCCTGTCAATCTTAAACAACAAAAAACCCCTATCGATTTCTCAATAGAGGTTTTAAGTTTTATAAATTTGTTATTTCCCCCGAATAAATCGGAAAAAATGGTGAGTCCAGAAAGATTCGAACTTTCGACCCTTTCATTAAAAGTGAAATGCTCTACCAACTGAGCTATGGACTCACGTATCAAATAAATTGAGAATTAGACGTATCAAAACTTTCTGGATCGATCAAGAAATATCTATCAAGAATAATCATCAGTATTTGCAAGGCCATATAATCGTTATTAACTGAAAGTCTTCAGTACAGCCCCTACTCCTTTACCAAATTCTAAAGGATATCCTAATTCATGAAGGGCTAATTCAAGGGCAGAGATCCCTGTGGCTACATCAAACAAATCACAATATCCAAAATGAGAAAGACGAAGAATCTTACCCTGAAGCTCATCTTGTCCGCCCATGATGATCACTCCATATTTTTCCTGCATGATCTTTTGTATCTTTTTACCCTGATCAACCGAAAATGAAGACGGCACACACACCGTAGTTAACACTGGAGATGGAGCAGCTGAAAATAATTCTAATCCCAATGCACGAGCTGCATTTCTAGTCGCACTTGCTAATTTTTCATGGTGCTCAAATAATGAGGATAATCCCTCATGTTTTAACATTCCTAATGAAACTACCCCACCTTGAATGAGGGAAATCGCAGGAGTCCAAGAAGTTTGCTGTTTTGCTTGATTCTTTTTTTCACTCGTTAGATTCAAATAAAATTTCGGACAAGTAGAACTTTCAGTAGCCTTCCAAGCGCGATCACTAAGCGCAATAAACGCAAGGCCTGGAGGAAGCATCAATGCTTTTTGACTACCAGTAATCAAAACATCGATCCCCCAAGCATCCATCGGAAGATCAAAAATACCCACTGCAGTTATACCATCACAAACACTGAGTACTTTATGTTTTGCACACAACTCAGTGATTGCTTTTACTGGCATCAATGCACCAGTGGAGGTTTCAGATGCTTGAAACAAGACAGCCTTGGTAGATGAGAATTCATTTAATTTTTTCTCTAGATCACTTGGATCTAAAGCTTTGCCGCGATCCACCATGATCTCATGAACCTTTAACCCATAAGCTTTAGCGATTTTGGTCCAGCGTTCACCAAATTTTCCAGCATTCACTACGATCACTTCGTCATGAGCCGAGAAAATATTACATACTGCTGCTTCCATTGCTCCCGTACCAGTAACAGTGAGGGTGAGTACAGGCTGTTTGGTTTGAAATAACCAACTTAACAACTCTTGTAACTCTTTAAATGTTTCCTCAAAAATAGTTGTTCTGTGGTGCACCACGGGTTCTGCAAATTTTGCGAGAACTTTTTCAGGAATAGTAGTTGGACCAGGGGTTAACAAACGAAACTTTTTCATGATAAAAGATTATCCTATGAGTGAAATTTCATCCATCTTAAAAGAGTCCCGTAAGTTTGAACCAAAAAAAGAATTCTCAAAAAGTTCTCATATCGGCAGCATGGCCGCCTATAATAAGCTCCGGAAGGCAGCCGATAAAAATCCTACTGCATTTTGGAATAAACAAGCTAAAGAACTTCAATGGCAAAAGCCTTTTAAGAAAACCTTGGAATGGAAGTTTCCATTCGTAAAATGGTTCACAGGTGGAAAATTAAATGCTGCAGTGAATGCTGTAGACATTCACCTGACCACTGGCAGAAGAAATAAGGCCGCTATCATCTGGGAAGGTGAACCGGGTGATGTTCGAACCATCACTTATCAACAACTTTCCATTGAAGTGAATAAACTCGCCAACTCACTCCGCTCCATGGGCGTAAAAAAAGGTGATGTCGTTGGAATATATATGGGCATGGTTCCTGAGGCATCCATGGCAATGCTCGCCTGCGCACGCATCGGTGCCACACACAATGTAATTTTTGGTGGATTTTCAGGTGAGGCGCTTCGTGATCGATTAAATGATTCCAAAGCCGTGTGTTTACTCACTCAAGATGGTGTATATCGTCGTGGAGTTCCTTCTTCATTAAAAGGCGCAATTGATGAGAAACTCGATGAAGTTCCAACACTTAAAAATGTTTTAGTTTTAAAACGCACCAATCAAGAAACTCCAATGTTGGAAGGCCGCGATCAATGGTGGCATGAAGTGGTGAATCCTCAATCATCAGAATGCAAAGCCGAAGTGCTCGATTCTGAACATCCATTATTTATTTTGTACACGAGTGGTTCCACCGGAAAACCAAAAGGAATTTTACACACCACTGCCGGCTACCTCACTCAAGTTAAATACTCCATGCGAATGGTTTTTGATTTGCAAGAGAGTGATATTTATTTTTGCACCGCTGATATTGGATGGATCACTGGCCATTCTTACGTTACCTATGGTCCACTCATGAATGGTGCTACGGTTTTTTTATATGAAGGCGCACCCAACTTCCCAGCATTCGATCGCTTTTGGGATATGATTGATCGTCATAAAATTTCAATTTTCTATACTGCTCCCACAGCGATCCGCGCTTTCATGCGCGCTGGAGATCATCTACCTAAGAAACATAACCTTTCTTCACTTCGCTTACTCGGTTCAGTGGGTGAACCCATCAATCCGGAAGCGTGGATGTGGTATCAAAAACATATCGGCGGCGGAAAGTGTCCAATCGTAGATACTTGGTGGCAAACGGAAACAGGCGCCATCATGGTTTCTCCGATGCCAGGTGCTGTACCTACAAAACCAGGAACAGCAACACTGCCTTTGCCAGGAATTTTAGCCGATGTGGTGAATAAAGATGGAAAATCCTGCAAAGCAAACGAGGGTGGACTGTTGGTGATCAAACATCCATGGCCTTCCATGCTTCGAAATGTTTTTGGAAATACTGAACGCTACATCAATGCTTATTTTAGTGATTTCAAAAAACAAAAATATTACTTCACCGGCGATGGCGCTCGTAAAGATAAGGATGGTTACATCTGGATTATGGGCAGAGTGGATGATGTGGTGAATGTGAGTGGTCATCGTTTGGGCACTGCTGAAGTTGAAAGTGCATTGGTTGCTCATCCAAAAGTTGCAGAAGCTGCGGTAGTGGCTCGCCCCGATGATTTAAAGGGAAGCGCGCTCGTAGCCTTTGTAACGATCAACATTAAAGATCTTCTTTCAAATCCTACCCACTTAGAACTAGAAGCTCTTAAAACGGAATTAAAAAATTGGGTGGCAAAAGAAATTGGCCCGATCGCAAAACCAGATGACATTCGCTTCACGGATGCTCTTCCCAAAACTCGTTCCGGAAAAATCATGCGTCGATTACTCCGTGAAATGGTGACTACCGGAAAAACCACGGGTGATACTTCTACACTTGAGGATTTTTCTGCACTTGAAAAATTGAGAGCTGACGAAGAATGATCAGACCTTTAGTTTTAAAAAACCAAAGGTCAAATCATTCAGTTCCACTATCGGGCGAAACATTAATTACTGAGAATTTAAAAATCATTGTTACCGATGATAAAATCAAACTCATTGATTTTGGTTCATCTCAAAAAACTCTCGTGAATTCATTTGTGGTTCCACCCCACGAAGAAAAGACCATCAATATTGGTGATTTCATTCAAGTGGGTTCTGAACTCTATAAACTTGAACTTCTAGAAAATATTTTAAATACTGATTCTGCAACATTGGCAGATCAGGCGGAACTCATTACTGAGAAAAAAACTGAGACAGTAGACAAGATAGAAGTGCCGTCACCAGAACCACGAATAACTGAGGTGGCAGAAGTAAATGAAAAACTAGAATCAACAGAAGAGAATGAAGAAATCACACTTACTTCTATTATCCAAGCGCCTCCCCCAACAATTCCTATTCCAAACAAGGTCAAAACACTTCATCTTAAAAAAGTTGGTTTTTTAACAATTTTAACAGGAATTTTCTTTGGCTTTTTGATTGTAAAAGTAGCTTTATTTATCGCTAACAAAAAAGAAACCCCTTCTATCAAAAGTGTTGCGGAAGTTAGTTTTAATCCTAGTGAATTTCTTAAGCAGACAGAAATGATTGGTACAAAATATCCAAAAAATCCCCGATGCGCTGATGGATATTCAATAATCATCGAACAACCTGATCAATACTTTTTGAAATTAGGTTACCAATCTTATTTATGCAAACAAGATCAAACAAATCTATCCATGCACTATTCCACAATGGAAACTCAATATATTGATTCGCTTCAATTCCACTTTTCCAAATCCAAAGAAACTTGTGATCCTGAGCATTTAAAAAGTTTTTTCAGTATTGAAGCAGAAGTGCTCCCTGAAGGCCCAAACCAATGGACCACTAAAAACGCGACTGCAAAATGGGCTTCCCCCATTTCCTCTGATCTTACCGTGAATGCAAACTGTGACAAAAATCACCACTTCTGGATTACTGGCTCCAGTAAAGTATGGGATATTTCAATCATTACAGAATTCGATACTCGGAGATTTATAACTAACGATCCAGAACCGATCACTGCAAACCAAGAAATTGAATTTAGAAAAATCGCCAAACAATTAAATATAACCTCTGAACGTTCCATAAAAATTCTTGAGGAAAGAATTAAAGCAGCAAAAATTAAAAGAAATCCGTCAAAATAATGATCTTTTGAAACACTCGAACAACCGTGTAAAATATACTTATGAGCCAACAAGGTAATTTTACTAAAGGAATTTACGAGTACGCTGATCCATCTGGAACGCTATTGGTTACCAAAATTCCAACTAACGGAACTGCCGATCTTTACTCTGGCACTCGCGTAATCGTTCGTCCAAATCAAGCAGTGATCTTTGTTTACAATGGAAAAATCACCGAAGTTCTTCCTCCTGGAAATCATGAAATCCATACAGAAAATTTTCCAATCCTCACCAAGTTAGCAAACTGGCGATTTGGTTTTGAAAGTCCACTACGCTGTGAACTTTGGTTTGTTTCGATGGGTTTGTTTACAAGCCGACTATGGGGAACCTCTAATCCCGTTCTACTTTCTTTGCCCGTAACAGGAACGATGCCAGTGAGAGTTCATGGAAATTTCAATATTAGAGTTAAAGACGCGAAAGGTTTTTTTCTTCACTTTATTAGTTCACAATCTAGTTTTGATATCACTGAACTTGAAACCTTTGTGCAAGCTCAAATGATTGAATTGCTTCCCATCGCTCTTAAAGTAATCGAAAAAGTTCAAGACATTAGCTCTAAACAAGATCTTGTTTCGGTAAAACTCGAAGAGTTAATCAATAAAAAACTAGTGCCTTATGGAGTGATGCTTGAAGACACTCAAGTTCGCTCCATCCTCCCTCCCGATGAAGTTCTAGAGGCTCTTGATCAAAAACTCGCCATGGATGTGATTGGCGATAAAAAAGAATATCTACTTTATAAAGTAGCAAACAGCCTTGATCACATGAAACAAGGTGGAGGTCAGAGTGGCGATCAAACTCAACTACTCATGACCATGATGCTGGGTAAAAGTTTGCTCGGTGAAGGAATTATCCCCCAACCGCAATCTCCAAAGCAGCCTGAACAATTATCTGCTCCTAGTAGCACTATTACATGTTCAAAATGCAATCAAATGAGCGATTCAAAAAATTCATTTTGTCCGAAATGTGGAAATAGACTATGAGTTTTGAATTAACTTGTCCAAAATGTGGTGCTCACAGTGGTCCCTCGGTTGGGATTTGTCCTTATTGCAAAACTCTGTTGAGTTCTGGAAATTCAAGTGATTCTCAAAACAATCCTGGCCTTGCGGCTATTGAAAAATATTTTATTGAAGGCAAACTCGATCAGGCTCTTGTTCTTGCTAGCAACTCTGAAAAAGAAATCATTGAACTTAAAAAAAACAGAGACTTCTTACTTCTGTATTCTCGAATTCTCATTGAAACCGAAGCTCCTGCTTGTAAAATTCGAGCTGTTTTAAATCAAGCCCTACTTCAAAACCCAAGTGATCAAGATGCATTGGATTACTTACTCATCATTGATGCAAAACTAAACTTCACTCCAGAACTGAATGATTCAGGGGAGATTGAATTAAACAAACTCATCAAAAGAAGACACGATCTTGATCTTGCTTACTTTGTTTTAGGAGCACATCTATTTTGGGTTCAAGGAGATACACTGAGCTCTATCAGGCATTTAGATGCTGCAGTAAGATTAAGACCCAATTTTCTAAGAGCATGGGGTTGCCTCGGTTCAATTTATAAAAAAATTGGCAATATACCCCTCGCTAATAATGCTTTCGAAAAATGCCTTAAACTGGAAACAGAACCATCGATGCGTAAGTATTTTCAAGATTTAATTTCAAAATGAAATCAGCCCTAAATTTGAAATTAGCATCTTTCACCGATATTGAAACCATTCTCAAACTCATGCCGATTTATTATGAGTTTGATCATTTGGAATTTAATGAACACAATGCTCGCAATACTCTTCAGGAATTTCTTTCAACCTCTGAGTTTGGTCGTTTATGGTTATTCCACGATGAATCAACAAACGAACCCATTGGATACATGATCCTAACTTTTAGTTATAGTTTTGAATACGGCGGAAGAGAAGCATTTGTGGATGAACTCTTTGTTTTGGAAAGTCATCGCGGAAAAGGAATTGGCTCTAAAGCAATTCGACTTGCACAACATGAATGCAAAGCGCTAGGAATGAAAGCACTCCGCCTAGAAGTAACCAAAACGAACTTATCGGTGTTAAACCTCTATCAAAAACTTGGTTTTAAAGATTTAGGTCGCTCCCTTCTTTCTTATACTGTGTAAAACTTCTGTTTTTGCTATCATCAACCCATGCAAGGCTCACTTCTCACCATTGGCGACGAACTACTCATCGGACAAGTATTAAATTCTAATGTTCAATGGATGAGTGAAAAATTAACCGACATCAACTGCACTGTTTCTCATCATCTCACCGTTGGTGATAAAAAAGCTGAAATTAACAAAGCCCTAGACTATCTCACTACCTCTTCTAATTTTATCATCATTGGCGGTGGACTCGGCCCCACGCATGACGATCTCACCATCGAAGCACTCTCTGAATATTTTAATATTCCACTTTTTTATGATGAAGATTGGATTCAAAGAGTCGATGCTTATTTCAAATCACGCAATCGGGTGATGAGTGAAAATAATAAAAAGCAGGGCTATCTTCTCAAAACAGCAACACGCATCGATAATGATTGCGGAACAGCAGCCGGACAACATTTTACCACCAACATAAACTCTCGCTCGATCGAAATATTTGTGGTGCCTGGCGTTCCCCATGAAATGAAGAGCATGATGGAGAAATATATTCTTCCTTCTATTTCTAAAAAAACTCTGGTCGCTAGTGAAAAGATTCTAAAGTCCACCCTTCTCACTACAGGATTAGGGGAAAGCTTACTTGCGGAACGTTGCGATCCATTCGTTCAAAAAATTAAATCCATGCCTTCATACTCACTTGCGTTTTTACCCAGTTCCACCCAAGTGAGATTACGCTTACAAACAATTGCAAAAACACAAGGCGAAGAAGTCCAGTTCCAGAATCTTGTTGATGAGCTAAGAGTTTTTTGTGGTAAAGATTTTTTCGGATTTGAACCAGCAACCCTTGAAAAAAATATTGTTGAGCACCTAAAAAGCAAAAAGCAGACACTGGCAATCGCTGAGAGCTGTACCGGTGGTCTGGTCTCTCATCTTCTCACTCAAGTTCCGGGTTCTTCAGAAGCGCTGAAAGGATCCATCATCACCTACCAAACGGAGCTTAAAACTTCCGAGCTCGGCATTCCCCCAGAGCTCATCGCTACTCATGGGGTAGTTTCTGAAAAAGTGGTGATCGCCATGGCTGAATCCATCCAAAAAAAATGGGGCGCCACCTATGGAATGGCAACCACCGGTTACCTTGGGCCCACGGGTGGAGATCAGTTTGCAAAAGTTGGAAGCGTTTGGATCGCGGTTTCAACCCCAAAGGGTACGGTAACCAAGAGTCTTTACTTGGAAAATCACCGTGAACGGAACAAAGAACGCTCAGCCCAGGCAGCCTTAGATCTACTTCGTCGAGTATTTTGATACCACCCATTTCGCACCACAGACAACACCAATAAAGCTAATCAATTAATATCATTGAGTTTTTGTGCGCTAGAGTTTTGGCATTAGAGTTGCTCTATAGGAAAACAGAAACTTTAAGCCACAGAAAGGGCAACGAAATGAAAACGAATCAATTAAAACAAATTTTACTCACTTTATCAGCTGTAGTAATCACTGCAATTTCACTTAGCGCTTGTAACAGCGGCTCTACTTATTCAAGTGGTGGCGGCGGATACAACGGTGGCAATGGTGGATATGTAGATCCATACAAAAGAGCCTGGTATGATGTTTATGGAACTCGTTGTTTGAACAACAGCTATCCAATGGCTGGATGTAACTTCTATTCTGATGGATCAAAAATTAGCTCTTCAGCTGATCCATACTACAGCAGCATGACTCTTTACTATGACTACTGGACATACACTGATTCTTACGGATACGGCCGTAGCTACAACGGTTACGCTTGGTTGAGCAGCACCGGAATTCTTTATGATGATTACGGTAATGCTCTTAACGAACAAGACAGTGATTCAGTTCAATCTGCAGACGTGATTGGACTTGCAGCTAAGAAAGAAAAAGAAACTACTAAATTAGTAGGTAAAAACTTCGCTCAAAAATATGCTCTTGCTGAAGATACTGGTGTGAGCATTGCTAAAACTCTTCAAGACTGGGCAGTACTTGGTCGTGACCGTGCCCGCACTGAAGATGATGTTGCTGATGTAAGCACACGTCTCTACGGTGTTAAACTTGAAAAAGCTAAAGCTGCTTTAGTTGAAGCTGCAAAAGGAAACAACAACGCTCTTAATGATGTGAACGTAGATGTAGCTGCTCACTGGGGTACTTCTCCTGAAACGTCAAAAGATATTCTGACTAAATGGTACAAAGAAGAATTAAGCCAACTTAAAGGCTACGATTAGTACCTAGAGAATAGCGATAAAAATTTGGCACCTGAAATCCGATGGGTTTCAGGTGTTTTTTTTTGAATAACTCCTTAAACTATATGGAGTAATGAAAAACAAACTTTGGCTGGTTCCAATACCAATTATACTTCTATTTTCACTTTTTCAGATCACCTTCGATTGGGGTGAGCAGGGAAAATTACATTCAAATTTTTTAAGAAAAGAAATTTACGATTATTCCAAAAGCATCAATGGAATCATGACGAATATTAAATTTAAAATTCGTGGTCCTCAGAAACCAGATCCAAGTATTGTTATCGTAGCCGCAGATGATATCTCTGTCGAAAAATTAGGTAGATGGCCTTGGCATCGGGAAGATTACGCAGAAATCATTTACACCATTTTCAAGCTGGGCGCAAAACATGTGGCAATGGACGTAGTTTACTCTGAACCTGAGGAGCGGGTGCCTGAAAGCGTTTACAAAAAAATCGCACAAATAAATCCAAAACTGGAAAAAGACATTAGAACCGATCTTAATGGAGATGCTCAATTTGCGAAGGTCATCGAATTAAATAGAGATAAATTGGTATTAGGATATGCACCCAGTTCATGCCAGCCATTTTACGATAAAGAAGAATGTCCCGTTGATAACCAATTTAACAACAAGGCAGTTGAAGAAGGGATCGGAAAATTTGCTTTAAGTTCTGTATCCAATTTCACGTTTGATCAATTAAGGAACAGTCCATTATCAAATATATTGGGTGGAATCTTTCCAATTCCCGCATTTAGAGATGCCGCAAAAAATGCCGGATATTTTGTGATCACCCCTGATCCAGATGGCTTTGTTCGTAGATATCCATTAGTGATGCCGGGAAATAACAAAATATACCCATCTCTTGCAGCGAAAATGGCAGAGCTGGTTAAGGATGATGAACTGAAGGTTGAGTTTAAAGACGATACTCGCATTGAAAAAATTTACTTTTCAAAAACTCCTAACGATCCTATTCCAGTTACTAAGCTGGGTTATATTGATCTAAACTTTAAAGGCCCAAGCCAAACATACCCATACATTTCCGTTTTAGATGTGATCATTGCAGGTCAAGGAAATGATGAGGCATTAACGACAAAAGTAAAAGCAGCACTAGAGGGCAAAGAAGTGTTTTTTGGAGTGAGTGCCATTGGTCTTTATGACATGAGAGCATTCCCATTTGATTCAAACACACCTGGAGTTGAGGGCCATGCTAACGCCTTAAATAATCTTTTAGCAATGGATGCTCTCCGCTCAGCAAGTGGAATTCAAAAGGAATGGCTTCCCTTTACCTTAATTATTTCTATCGGATTAATATTCGCTTTACTATTTTCTCACCTAGAAGCCGTTCCTGGATTACTAGTATTTGCTGGATTTATTTTAGGATTCGGATATTTAGATATTCATTTTCTTTTTGGGAAAAACATCAATCTTCCTACGGCACTACTTTATTTAGAAACTTTTATCATTTTCGCTCTCACCCTTTCTATCCGTTATGTTTTGGAAGAACGGAATAAAAAGCAAATTAGAGCTACCTTCTCACACTATCTTGCTCCTGCAGTGGTGGATATGGTGTTGAAGGATCCTTCTAAACTTGTAGTGGGTGGAGAAAGAAGAGAAATCACCATTCTTTTTACCGATGTTGCCGGATTCACATCCATCTCTGAGGGACTAGATCCAAAAACACTTTCATTATTTTTAAATGAATACCTTGGTGCAATGACTGATGTAATTTTTGAAAATAAAGGAACTCTCGATAAATACATCGGCGATGCCATCATGGCATTTTGGGGTGCCCCACTCGATCAGGATGATCACATACTAAAAGCCTGCACTACAGCACTTCAAATGCAGAAGAGACTTGCAGAAATTGCTCCCGACTTTAAAAAACGGTACAACATTGATGTTGCAGCAGGAATTGGTTTAAATGCTGGAACCGTGAGTGTAGGAAACATGGGTTCAGATAAAGTTTTTGCTTATACTGCTTTAGGTGACTCTGTAAATCTTGCCGCTCGATTAGAAGGCTTAACCCGTATCTATAAAACATGGGTTCTTTCCACTAAAGAAACAATAGATAAGTTATATGAGAAATACCCCAATTCCATTCACTATCGAGTATTAGATTCTGTAAAGGTGAAGGGAAAAAAGGTAGCCACTGACATTGTTGCTTTGTCACTCACTACATTTGACAAAAAAGCAGACGAACTATTTCAAGCAGCAAGGATTAAATTCACAGATAGAGAATGGGAAACCGCAATCCAACTGTTTACTGAATCAGCAAAACTATACCAACAACACATTGGATCAGAAGATCCCGTTGCATTAATGTTTTTAAAAAGATGTGAACATTACAAATCTCATCCTCCTACTTCGGATTGGGATGGATCAATTGAAATGAAGGAAAAATAATATGAGCGCGAAAGAAATTATTTTAAAAGCCGGAGAGCCTGTTTTTAATGAAGGCGATCAATCGAAGAGCCTCTATTTTGTAAAAAGAGGTGTGGTGAGAATTTTTAAGAAAAAAGGAGTCGGTTCAATAGAAATTGAAAGCATTCGTGCTGGCCAAGTTTTAGGTGAGCTTGCTTTTTTTGATAACCAGCCACGATCAGCTTCTGCTGAGGCCATCACTCAAGTTGAAATGATTGAAATTTCTAAAGCAGCACTTGAGGATGTAACATCAAAAGTTCCTGAATGGTTCAGTGCATTGATCAAAACAATCACTTCGCGCTTAAGAAACACAAACAATAAACTAAGAGCCTTAGAGGTTGTATCCACTGATTATGAAACGGATAAGTACGGAAATCGTTCCAGGGAGTTTACATTTGTGAACTCAAGTGAACTTTTAAAATTTAGCACCGCACTTCTTACTGTTTCTTCACGCTATGGCAAACAATCACCTGAAGGAATTGAAGTTTCTATCCCACTTTTAGAAAAGTTTGCATCTCAGATTTTACAAATTGGATCGAGTAAGGTTGTAAGTTTAATTGAAGTATTTAAAACGGTTAAAATTTTATCCGAAGATTTTAAACTCATCGATATTAGGTTTTTAGATCAATTGATTCAGCATCTTAATGATCAGAATTTAGTTGAACCAACAAAGAAAAGAATGCTCAGTGAAAACGGTTTTAAGGCACTTCAATTGATAGAAAACAATAGAAGCACAGCCACCAAACTTTCTGAAACCCTTGATCAAGTGAATATCGCTCCTCTTCTACCCAGTGTAGGATTAGCACTCAATCAGGTTCAAGAATTATTTGATCAATCATTCCTTAATGCCATTAATATGGTTTCAGGTAATGAAGCTTTCGCTCAATATGAACCAACCAAGTTTACCTTGGAATTTAAAATTTATTGGTTATTGAATGAAGTGGGCAAATTAAATGAAAGCAAAAGAAAAGGCTCAGCAAGCTAAGCTTTTTATTTGATTACTATATAGTTATCAATCTTATGCTTATGCTTCAATTCTTTACCACGTTGATCAGCATTTGCTTTAGATTTAAATCCGCGAATCACAACTCGATATCTTGTTTGCTCATTCACTTCTGCGGTTTGAATTTCTGTTTCAACACCTTTTTTTGAAAATGCTTTCACTTTTTGTTGGGCTTCTTTTTTAGAAGTGTACGATCCCAATTGAATAGAAAAAGCCGCAATTACTTTTGTTTCTTCTTTTTTCAGTTCTTCTTTATCTTTCGGCAACTCAACTGCTTTGGGTTGATCGATTTTTACACCTGCTTGAGCAACTTCCGCTTTAGTCACTTCTTTAATCGTATCAGAGCTAACAGTTTTTTCATGTTGAGAGCCTGCTTCTAATGATTCTCGCGCAGGTAGTGATTCCGGACTCTCCACAAGCTTTTCGCCCTCATCTGTTACATGGGCTTGTTCGATTGGGGCAGCAATTTTTTTTCCATAGTGCAATCCAAGAGTAAAAAAGAATCCCACTAGAGTTAATACCAATAGGATAATTACAATTAACTCTTTCCAGGTGAAGATAAAAAACTTTTCCGTTTTTTCCATACTCATTACAGTTTAAGCCTTTAGCCCCTAAAGTCAATCGGCCCAGTTCTTGAAAAAGGAATCAATATCGGTGTCAAAAAACAAACACCAAAAAGGAAGCATATGTTTAAGAGATATTTAAAAAATAAACAGGGCCAAGGAATGAGTGAATACTTAATTTTGGTTCTACTCATAGCCGTTGGTTCAATCGCAGCCACTCAGAGCTTAGGAAGTACTGTATTTAAGAAAATCAAACAGATTCAACACAAGATTCAAGATACAAATTTTAGTGATGTCCAAGGTGATTAACAACAGAACCGGGCAATCTTCATTGGAATTCACTATAGTGCTGGGCTTACTCATTATCCCAGCACTCATTGCTGGGTTTGCTTGGGCTAAAACAGACTGGAAGAAAAACGAATGGGCTTATCAAAGCTTCAAAGAAGCACGAATAAAAATGATTCACACACAGCTTCTCACCACAGTAAACGGCATCACTCTGATACCTCTAGAGAATCTAGACCAAAACAAAGGGGGCATCGATGTAAGCGTGATTCTGAAAGAGGTTTCACAACTATGGGAGCAACTCTCCTCCTCCTCACCTTCCTCACCGCAACTGGATTCTTTACCCTCCTCCATCAAATTGGAGACAGAGTAAAAAAACAAATCCAATTGGATCAACAAACGGGTAAAGCCGCCATTACCCTAAGGTCTTCAATGATTACTTATGAAAATTCAAAAAAACGGATCAAAATTGCGCATTCTGCAATGCTCGCCGGATGCGTTTATCTTCCTGCTTGTCCAGGATTTCAGCGTGCTTACCAGATCACCAAAAAAATTGAAGAAGGAATACAAGAGATCGCTGAACAAAATTGGAATCTTCAACGTTTAAAAAACTTTCAAACACTTCCCTCATTGGAGCAATTTTCAAAAATACAGAATCTTGAAATATGCCTCAAAAAGGAAAATTTAATCTCAGTCTCTAAAGTTTGGAAAATAGAAGGGATGAATTCAAATGGATGGAAAATTGCTTGGGTTAGGTAATTACAAAAATAAAAAAGGTTCATTATTAATTGAGGCAGTATTATGGATATTTCTATGTTTCGGAGTGGTCATCTTCAGCTCAAAAATTTATTTACAAGAATTTCAAAACTTCAAAAAAACCGTATTAGTTCAAAATCGCATTCTGAACTGAGAATTTTAGCTAAAGGGATCGCTCTGTTATTGGTTGCGATACTTTTTGCATGGATTGGTAAAAATGAAACCGAAAACGCTACCCAAGTACGAGTCCTTCAAACTCAATGGCCTCCTCCACAGGTTTTAAATGGGGTGCTTAAGCAAGGTGGCTGGAAAAGACAGGAAAAGGTTGATTTATCAAGCATACTTAAAAATCATCCCGATCCATTTAGTTCAAAACCCATGATTTGGGAAAGCAACGACCATTGTTTCCTCTACCTTATTCTTACTACTGAACCCGAGCTCTGGTCTTGCGCAACTAGCCACAACAGCACCCACTTAAAGTTAAAGTGGATTAAAGTGGGAAGTGGATATGAGGGAATTAATCGACTTGCACAAATTATGGCACCATTTGCAAAAAAAACGGTGACTAACATTGACCCAAAAGAGATCCGCTATTAGAGTTCATGGCATGAACAAACCCCACACTATTCTCTCAGTAGGCTCAATGGCTTTTGATTCCGTACGCACTCCTGCCGGTAAAGCAGACCAAGTACTTGGCGGATCCGTTAATTACTTTTCTTTAGCGGCATCACTTTTCACTCCGATTAAAATCGTTGCGGTAGTGGGAGAAGATTTTCCATTAGGGCATCTTGATTTCCTTAGCAAAAAAAATGTGGATGTAACCGGTGTTCAAGTGGTGAAGGGCAAAACTTTCCATTGGGTTGGGGAATACAATTCCAATATGAATGAGGCCACCACGCTAGCAACCGCACTCAATGTTTTTGAACATTTTGATCCTAAGTTACCTGCAACTCACGTAGATTGCCCGGTGGTGTTTCTAGCCAACATTGATCCAGTACTTCAACAAAATGTTTTAGATCAAATGAAAACTCAAGAGTTCGTAGCGATGGACTCCATGAATTTTTGGATCACCGGCAAACCCGATGATTTGAAAAAAACTTTGAAAAGCGTGGATTTACTTTGCATCAATGAAAAAGAAGCATTCCTTCTTTCTGATGAAAAAAGTTTAGAAAAAGCTGCAAAAAAAATTCAAACGATGGGTCCTACTACCATCATCATCAAACGTGGTGAGTACGGTTCTGCAGTATTCACTCCTACCGGAGTTTTTCTTGCACCAGCATTTTTAATTGATGATGTGATTGATCCTACAGGCGCAGGCGATAGTTTTGCTGGTGCGGTGGTTGGATATCTTGCCCAAAACGGTGTGAACAGAAACATGGTTAAAAAAGATCCAGCAGCATGGGAACAACTCATTCGCCGCGCGATCATTTATGGAACGGTGATGGCAAGTTTTACCATTCAAGAATTCAGTATTGGCCGCTTAAAAACCCTCACTCAAGAAGAGTTGATGATGCGCAAAGAACAATTCATTAAGATGATTAGTTTCGGAATGTAATCATGACATTGATCCGATTTGCGATCTTCTTTACTTTCGATAGCATTATTGTATCCGGCTCCACATTCATCATTCTGAAAAAAAGATTGAAGCTTTCCCCATGGGGCAATCGATCTCTCTTTTTTATCCATGCATTTTCTGCTTTCTTAATGATTTTTGCGCCTATCCAATATCGCATGAATCATGCAGATATCAATTTAACCAGAAACTATATTCTCCAGTTCTCTCAATACTATATGATGGGTTGGATTGGCGTTACCCTGATCATTTTTGGAATCGCAGAAATCATTCAATTCATTTTTAAAAAATTTGATCCATCAAAACGAATTTTTTTAACCGAGGGAGTTGCAAGGGGATTATTGACCGCTACTAGCGTTGCCTCGTTTGGAGGTTTTCTTCAGCTACAAGCCGGACCAAAAGTTGAACGAATTACCATTAAACTCCCCACCCTTCCTAAATCTTTTGATGGATTTACCATCGCTCAACTATCTGATGTTCACATTGGCCCTCTTTTAAATAAAGATTTTGCTCATAAAATAGTTCTCCAAACCATGGAACTAAAAGCTGATCTGATTGCCCTGACTGGTGATTTTGTAGATGGAACTATTGATCAACTAAAAGAACATGTACTTCCATTTCAACAACTGAAAGCTGAGCATGGAATTTACTACATTACCGGCAATCATGAATATTATTCGGGCGCGGATGAATGGCTCGCGCATTTTGAAAGTTTTGGAGTCCATGCTTTTAGAAATTCAAATAAAGTTTTGGAAAAAAGATCTACTTCAGGTGAGTTAGAAAAAATTCTGCTGGCTGGAGTGTTTGATCTTCAAGGTGAGAGATTCTCTCCCGCTCATCGTTCCGATCCAGCAAAAGCTTCGATCACCAGTGAATCAATAGCTTGTAAAATATTACTCGCTCACAATCCTAGATCAATAGAAGAAGCTACAAAAGCGGGTTTCAATCTTCAACTTTCTGGGCACACTCATGCCGGACAGTTCTATCCATTCACTTGGATTGCACGATTATTTCATCAATATTTCGAAGGTCACTATCATGTGAATGAAAATACACAGATCTATGTGAATCGTGGAACGGGCTTCTGGGGCCCACCCAATCGTTTAGGGAAAACTGGCGAGATCACTCTCATCACTCTTCAATCGAGCTAATTAATTTTTTAATTTCCAATCAGATTCGGTAATCAATCGCGCGCCACGGGAGAAGGTCATGTACGACCATGTCCATTGCAATAAAACTAACATTCTATTTCTAAATCCAATTAAGTAATAAATGTGAACCAATAACCACGCGAGCCATGCAGTTAAACCGGTCAATTTAATTTTTCCGGATTGAAGCACTGCCTTTTTTCTACCTACGGTAGCCATGGTGCCTTTATCCCAATATTTAAAGACATTCATTTTTTCAGATTTTAAATATAAGGAAACATTTTTAGCCGCATGCTGACCTTGTTGAATTGCAACCGTTGCAACTCCAGGCAATCCTCTTCCAGAGCTTTCAGGAAAATGAGACTGATCACCGAGAACAAATATATTGGGATATTTTTTTAAGTTGAGTTCAGGTTGAACCTTCACCCTACCACCCTGATCTAATTCAATTTCTGGATCGGCGGTTTGAAGCATTTTTCCGGTTATCGATGGCTTGACTCCAGCCGCCCAAATTTTTGTTCGAGTTAAAATCTCACTCAACCCCGTTTCATTGCCTGTTTGAATTAAAACTTTTCGATCCTGCAAATCCATCACTCGAGCATTGAGCATCACCTGCACACCCAATTTCTCCAGATCAGCTTTTGCTTTTAGAGATAAGGAATCGTTAAAGGCGGCTAATATTTTTGGACCTGCTTCAATTAAAATTATTTTTGATTTTGATGGATCAATATTTCTAAAATCATCTCGAATGGTATGCTGGCTTAATTCCGCAATTGCTCCCGCTAACTCCACGCCTGTTGGTCCGGCTCCCACAATTACAAAAGTCATCCACTCTTGTTGCAAAATTGGATCTGAAATTTTTTCTGCTTCTTCAAAAGCAGTGAGAACTCTGCGACGAATTTCTGTAGCCTGCTCTAATGATTTTAATCCAGGAGCATGTTGCTCCCATTCGGGATGTGCAAAATAACTATGATTTGCTCCACAGGCGAGAACTAAAACATCATATGAAATTTTTTCATTTTTTAATTGAATTGAATTTTTATTGGGATCAATGCTCGTGACTTCATCCATTAAAAGCTTCACTCGATCCTCATCTCTGAAAATACTTCGGATTGGAATGGATATGTCGGCGGGTGAAAGCCCGGCAGTAGCAACTTGATAAAGTAAGGGTTGGAATAAATGATGATTGCGACGATCAATTAGATACACTTCTTGATCAGGTGTAGGCTTAAAGTGTTTTGCAAAGTTGAGTCCGGCAAATCCCGCACCGATCACTACAACGCGCTTGCGGTTCATAGATCGAGATAAAAGGTTTGTGTGTCGTCGTTGTAACCAAATAACTCTGCGTAACGTCCCCAGTTTACGATTGTACTAAATGAAGACTCTGCATCTTCGTTTGGAATGAGTTCTGCTAACTTTTCAAGAACTTCTTCACGAGTGACTTCTGCATCTTCCTCACGTTTTAAAAACTCACGAACGCTTTTGAAAACTGGAAGTTGTTCTAATTTTTCACGAATGAGATCTTTACGCTCAGTGATCGAACCATCAATCACTTTGGTTCCAAAATCTTCTACCACCACATCTCCACCTGGAGTGTGTACGAGTCCGAGCATTTCTGCTGCTTTGATTACAGTGAGAGTTTCACCCAACTCCATGGAAAGTTCGCCTGCGAGTTTGTAAATATCTTCGCGGCCACCCTTACCCAATAAGAGTTCCACTAATCCTAGTATCTGACTGATTCCTATTTCAGGAAGTGTATGATGGGGGCGTTTATCCCCCTCCGATGACGATGAGTTCATAATTTTTTTAATCCTCTAATCTTTATCCAAAACTTTCATATCTGTTAAGCAAGAAGTGAAAATACCCTATCTACGTACTCAATAAATTGTGGATCGCGCTTCCGGCGCGGACGCGGCAGGTCAATTTTAATGTCTCCGACGATTTTTCCTGGCCTATTTGACAAAACAATAATCCGATCTGAAAGCTCAACTGCTTCTTCAATATTGTGGGTAACCATGATCATCGTGTTCACCACGTTGTCGCGATCACTCCAAATATCGAGTAATTCATTCCGTAAATTGATTGAGGTTAAAACATCGAGGGATGAAAATGGTTCATCCATTAATAATAGTGAAGGCTCCACCGCAAGTGCGCGAGCTAGCCCAACCCGTTGCTTCATTCCACCTGAAAGCTCTCGAGGATAGGCTTCTTCATAACCCTCTAAACCCACTTTAGTGACATAACGATTTACAATCTCACGACGTTGCAACTCATCTTTGATTCTAGATTCCAAACCGAGTTCAATATTTTGAGCAACGGTAAGCCAAGGTAATAATCCGAAATTTTGAAAGACCATGGAACACTCATCGTTCATGCCTTTTTGTAATTTACCTTGATAATAAATATCGCCTGAACTTGGATTCATGAGTCCGATTAATAAACGAAGTAAAGTACTCTTACCTGCACCGGAAGGACCAACCAAGGTAATGAACTCACCCTCATATGCTTGAAACGAAATATCCTGCAATACAGTCACTTCCCCTTGAGTCAGGAGAAAGCGCTTGCTCACATTCTTCATTTCAATGATGACTTCGTTTTTACTCATAAGAGTTTATATTTCTCCAAGTTGCGATGATACAACGGCTGCCACAATAACATATTAAAAAACAAGATCCAGGCAACCATCACTAAAATAATAATCGTGATTGATTTGCCATCTCCCAATTCATACACCGAATAACTAAGAAGCGCACCGAGTCCTTTTACTTTCAACACTTGATCTTTAACCGTGATGTATTCTGCAACCACCAACGCATTCCATCCCCCACCCCATGCAGTAATGGCACCCGTAATCAATGCTGGACGAATGGCAGGAAAGACCAATTTTCTGAACGTAGCAAAGGGAGAAAGATTAAATGCCTTCGTTGCATCAATCAAATCATGAGGGATAATTGCCGCACCACTAATGGCATTAAATAACACATACCACTGGATCCCAAAGGTAAGTAAAACGAGAGTGGCCATATCCATTCCACCACCCATTTTTTTTACTCCAACTAAAATAATCAAAGGGAAAAGGGCGGTAGCAGGTAAAGACGCACCTAATTGCGCAACCGTGGAAAGCATCATTCTAATTTTAGGCCGATTCCAGGTGAAATAAACCAAAGGTAAAATCCAAGAAAAAGAAAGTCCAAGCGCAACAGCAATTCTCAACGTTGAGTAGAAAATACTAATGGGGATATCTTTAATCACAACTGGCAATGGGCCTTTGAGCCAGTTCCAAGCGTAAAAGCAAGAAAATACAATGAGAAAACCAAGAGCAAAGTATCCGATTGCACTTCGAATTTTTTGAGTGCGAAGCATGATCGGTTCAGCCGGTTTTGAAACCTCTCTCACCACTCCAGAAATAATTGCAGAAGGAAAATCCCAAACGATGGGAAAAAATATTTCTTTAAAAAACCAACGAACGGGAGAAAAAAATATTCCAATCATTTTTAGCGCTGGTTCGCTGATGAACTTTAAACGATAAGCAATCGTATTTGGGAGATTAAGAAAAATACCCACATCTTCTTCATCTTGATTGGCAGTACTTTCTTGTCTGAATCTTTCAGACCACACCATGAGGGGTTTCCAAATAAATAAATCCAAAAATAAAATCACAGTAGCAAGAGCAACAATTCCCCAGATCACGAGGGGAAAGTTTTCTTCCTCAGCCGCTTTCGCTAGAAAACTTCCAATCCCCGGAAGATTGTATTTTACTGGGCCTACCGCAATGATTTCGCAGGCAACCAAAAAGAACCAACCATTAGACCACGAAAGTACTGAGTTATAAATCAACCTAGGAATGGAAGCAGGCAGATAAAGTTTTAAAAAGCGCTGACTTTGACTCAATCCAAAACTAGCAACAGCCTCTTCATTTTCAGCTGGTATGGCTTTCGTAGACTCGTAAACGGAAAATGCCATATTCCAAGCTTGGGATGTAAAAATTAAAAATATTGCCGCCATCTCCACACCAAATCTCTGGCCGTGAGAGAGACCGATAAAAAATGAAATCGCAGCTGGAAAAAAACCCACCACTGGGATGGATTGTAAAATATCAATTAACGGCAAAATTAATCTCTCACCGATACGAGTTCGAGCAGCGATGAGTCCAAAAAAGAAAGCAAAAAACAAGGAAGCCAAATAAGATGCGAGCATCCTCAAAAAGGAGAGTAAAATTGCTCCGGGTAGATCTGGTAAAAAAACAGTTTCGGCCTTTAATTCAGTGAGATGAACTCCGCCCTTGTAGATCCCCACCACGAGATACACCAAGCCCATGAATAGCACCAAATAAATGACGCTAGTCTTAGTCTTTTCAATTACGGTGCGAGGAACAAGTGCCATAGAGTTTACTTTTATTGTTACAGTATTTTTAATACAATAATTCTAATGAAGATGCACTCAATTTTGGCTTTAGCGCTGACCGCTCAAACAGCTTTTGCCACGAGCTTCTACATCAGACCCTTTTCTGAATTTACAAAATCGACTCAGAATATTATTCGCGGAAAAACCAGTGAAATTCACGCTCAAAACGTAATCAACCCTGATGGAAGTAAAGCGATTTATACTTTTGCAAAATTAGAGATCAAGGATGTAATCAAAGGTGATGTAGCGGGCACTCAAATACAAATTCGAAAACTAGGTGGCACCATTGATGGCGTTACATTGGACATTCCAAGCTCAGTTGAATTCAAAGACAATGAAGATGGTGTTTTTTTTCTGAGCGGAGAGCAGGAAGATCGATCTTTCGAAGTTTCAGGCATGGAGTTGGGCAAATTTAATCTGAAAGAAAAAAATGGTGAAGAGATTCTCATTGGAGGAATATTTTCATACTCAACACCAGAACCCGCCAACAATCACGATCACAACGTGATGGCTGATAATATCTCAGAAAATCTTAAACCATGGTCAATTCATCAACTAAAAGACTTAGTTAAGTCTCAACAACAATCTAGTCCCCCAGTAGCTGAAACTCAAAAATCCGCTGAAATATCAAGACCCACTACTGAAATAAGCTCAAGTCCCACCATTACCCCCCGCCCAGAAAGCGTGAAAACAATCTCTATTTCCAAAGAGAAAGAAAACTCCCCTCTGTACTTTAACGCAACTGTTTGGTACTCCATCGCCACTATCGTTTTGACACTGGGCGTTTTTTGGTTATTTCGGAGGGGTTAATTGTTCGACTACAAAACTACGGGGGGCCGTGGATTTAGATCATTATTGAATCTACTGGTTTTGCTTTTCACAGCCATTCCCGCGCATTCCTATACTATGACCCAAACCCAATCAGGGAAAAACATCCGCTGGCATTATGGCCAAAAGTTTTTTCTATCGGGTAATTCAAATAACAACTCTGGCCTCACTTCTGAAACCATCTGGAATGCGGTCGTGAATGGACTTCAACAATGGAAGCGCGCCACTCAGGGGATGTTTGACTTTGATTACTGGCAGGGCACCAACGCCGAAACCTATACTCCCAAACAACAAAAAGATGGGATCAACTCAATTTTTTTTGCTTCTCAATCCGATCAAAAAACTGATCCAAATATTATTGGTTATACGCAAGTTTGGTTTAATTCTGATTCTGGCGACATCATCGAAGCAGATATTATTTTAAATGATCGAGATTATGTACTCACCGATTCACCCACCGATACTAGCTCTCACACATCCAATGGCGGAAAAAAAGTTTATCTCAATAATGTAATTACCCATGAAATTGGACACGCTCTTGGACTTTCACATAGCAATAGCATTAATTCTTCCATGCTTTATGTAGAGTTTTCTGAACAATTTAAACTGGGTTGCGACGATTGGTCGGCGGTAAAAGATCTTTATCCCACTTTCAATAATGGAATGGGATCCTTAACGGGTACGATCATAAGCCCATCTGGAGAAGTGGTTGCCGGAGCCGTAGTCACTGCTATTTCGTTAATCAGAGGAATTCCAATGGCCTCTGTTCTCACCGATCAAAATGGAAAGTTTAATTTCGGTGCTTTGGAATCAGGAGGGTTTTCACTGGTAGTCGAACCCTTTCAAGGAACTACAACCTCTATTCCAAGAACAATGAGAACAAAACCCTCCATCACGGTTTGTAATCAAAACTCATTTCCAAAGAATTTTCTTACCGAACAAGATCAACACACCCTGAAAATCTTTCAAGTTGCCGTTGGAAAAGAATCAAAATTAGGTGAGATTAAATTAAATTGTAATGAACTCACAGAAATCTCAGATCTTTCTGAAAAAACATTCACTCAATCCATAGTTGATCATGGGAACGCGGGAAGCAGTAAATCTTACACTTTCATCGCAAATGGTCCCTTTAAAATTACAGCGTTGGGATACTTATTACTCTCTCCGATTAAAGTATCCCTCTCTATTGATTCAAATATTGGGGGTCCTCTTTATCGATCTAAATCTTCTGACTATAAAATTGAAGATACATCGATTACAGGAACCGCGTTCGGACCCATCACCATCAAAGCAGACTTCAGCAATAACGAATCATCATCTTTTCCATCACCCGCTGTTTGGCCGAGTGCCGCTCCCGATTTTATCCTTGTTTATAATGGCAATCCTGACGGTGAACCCAGCAGCACCATTCCTAACAATGCACGTTGTGATTCAAATGAGCCATTTCCAGCATATCAATCTCCATCTGGAAACCCCATTAGGGATTCAACCTCCACCAGCTCGAGAGATGGGATTGGTTTTTGTGGAAACGCTCAGGCAGCTAGCTTTCATGAAGGAAAGAGATCTGCACACAAACCAACTCCTTTGCTTGGCGCAATCTTAGGATGGGGCTTTCCCTTTATAGTGGCAATCGTATGTCAGTTGTTTTTAAGAAAACGTCGAGCTAAACTGAATTCATGATCCAATGGATAACGTTCTCCTTCGTGGCTTTTTTTTCAATGAACCATTCAGCTCAAGCTCAATTTGATGACCTCAAATTTAAGCAGGCACTCAAACTAAAAAAAGAGTTCTACATTAGCTCTGGAGCTTTCACCGGTGGTGATCGAACTAGCGGTGATTTTACCGTGAGTAATGTTCGCGTTGCCTCCAACCCTGCTGGATACGATCGCGTAGTGATTGATTTAGCTGGAAATCATCAAGGCGAAAAATCGGCACTAGATCGTCCGCCATTTTATTTGATTGAAATTGATTCTGCAAATAAACGTGTTTTAGTTACTTTGTATGGAAAGCCAAAACTTGATTTCTCAACGATGGGTGCAAATCAATCTACTAAAAAAACAAAAATCGTGAGTAATTTTGAATTCACACCTCTTGCCAATAAAGATCGCTGGTCTTGGGCCATTCACACTCATCAAACACCAAAAGTAGAAGTGTTTGAACTCACACAGCCAGCAAGAATTATCATTGATATAAAACAATAAAGAGAAAATCATGAGTAAAAAAATTGCGATCATTGGAATGGGGAAAATGGGGGAAGCGATTGCACAGGGTTTAATGCAATCTTCCCTTGGTTCTCAGTATAAAATCACAGGAACCACTAAATCTGATCATTCAGCCAACGAGGTTCGTTCTCGCCTGAAGATTGAATGCACCACTAATAATGCTAGTGCCATTTCAAATGCCGACTTAGTTTTCATTGCAGTGAAGCCACATCAGGTGCAAGAAATATTAAAAGCAAACCCACTGAATAAAAATCAACTTCTGGTTTCTATTTGTGCTGCCATTACCACTGAACAACTTTCTGATTGGAGTGGTGGAAAAGCTGCAGTGATTCGCACCATGCCTAACACTCCCTGCTTAATTAAAAGTGGTGTGACTGCAATTTGCAAAGGCCCTCGCTGTACCAATGAACAATTGAGCACAGTAGAAAAAATATTTGGTGAACTTGGAAAAGTGACAACCTTAGAAGAAAGTTTGTTTGATGGAGTCACTGGGTTAAGTGGATGCGGACCCGCATATGTTTATCTCATGATTGAAGCTTTGAGTGAAGCTGGTGTGAAAGTTGGAATATCACGCAAGCAAGCCACTCTCCTTGCCGCACAAACCATGATGGGTGCTGCAAAAATGGTGTTAGAGAGAAATGAACACCCTGCTGCTCTTAAAGATGAGGTAACCACTCCAGCAGGCTGTACTGTAGATGGACTAATGGCCCTAGAAGAGGGACGTTTACGCGTAACCCTCATTAAAGCGGTACTTGCGGCCACCAATCGCAGTAAAAAAATGGGTAAATAAATAGTCATCTGACACCTTTTTGATGCTCATTGCATTAAAATTGCATTTTCGCAAAAATATTTTAATTTTTATTAATCAACAATTACATATACTTAAACCATTTTCATTGATTTTATTTAATACTTGATCATTTTTATCTAATGTTTTATTGACGGTCTCCGATAGGTTAGGTGTGCACAATAATGGAGCACAAAGATCAGGTATGGTGTCCTGGTCTACTAACTAGGGGGATATATGGGATTAAGAA
>CANBTI010000026.1 GCA_947372355.1 Bdellovibrionales bacterium
CGATGCACGTCGTCATTGTCGTCAACGCCTTCTAGAAAATCGCCTACATCTTTCATTTGCTCTGGAGAAAGATCCACGAAATTTTTAGCGATGTAAGCAAGTTCGGAAGATAAAATATTCCAGCTATTTTTGCTGAGAAATTGATTCACTCCATCCATTTCACTCACTCCACAAGTAAAACGAGCAAGCTTTCCAGTAGTGGGTTGTCCCTCGCCGGGTTTAAAGGTAATGACATCATCAGCGCCAGCTTCAATGGCAACAGTTTCAGCATCAATATTGGCATCGGTAGAATGAGCTTCCACAATGCCTTTACGATCAAACATCCAAGCCACAGAACCCTGACTTCCGAGTTGTCCTTTACGGAAAACTCCGCGAATGTCTGCAGCCGTACGATTGCGATTATCAGTTAAACACTCCACCATAATCGGCACTTGATGCGGACAAAATCCTTCATAAACGATCGTTTCATATTCAACCGGCTCATCGAGTAAGCCAGCGCCGCGTTTTACTGCGCGTTCAATCGTATCTCTGGTAACGGAGTTTCTACGTGCTTCTTCCATAGCGCCACGTAAACGAAAATTTGAAGAAGGATCTGGGCCACCTAATTTTGCTGCAACAATAATCTCTTTGGTGAGTTTGCCAATGATGGCACCTTTTTTAGCTGTATTCGCCGCTTTACCGGCTGCTTTCCACTGCGCTCCCATGAGGGCTCCTTAATGATTAAAAAAAATTGAAGTGATTGAAGTAGCTTACTACTGCTCTTGCTTCATGGCAAGAAGTCGGAACACTCTGAATTGCGCCGCTCCTGCGGTATACATCACTTTACGAAGAGTGTCGTATTTTACGCGTTTATCTGCCTGAATAGCTAAAATTCCATCGAAGGGGAGCGGATTACCATTTGCATCACGAGCAGGTGATTTTGCACGAAGGGCTTCGGCTTTTTCACGGGCACTGTTTAGAGCATCATAAAGACGGGTAATTCTCATTCCGCCTTCATCGATATCTTCTGTTTTGAATGCATAGGTAGGCTGTCCACCATTTAAGGCATCTGCAGTTTGTACGAATTCCACAACACGTTGAGTTTCAAACATGATGGCTTCAGGAGTAACAATTAAATGCAAACTATCAGGCGGCATTTCTTGAGACTTTGAAATCGGAAGTTTGATTCCCGGTACCGAAGAAAAAGAGTTGGTGCTGGTAGAATAACTTTTTAACAAAAATACGAGAATGATCACCAAAATATCCATCATCGAAGTGAGTTGAAGCTCGAAATCTTTATGAATTTTTTTACGACCACGACGGGAGCGAATTGATTTACGGAATGCCATGATTATTCATCGCCCCCTAAGAGATTTCCAAAAACCACTTCACCAAATAGGTATTTTGATTGTTCTTCCACACCAGTTTTTTCGTTTTTCACTGAAATCACTGGATCTGTTTTATCTAAATTCTTAGCAGCATCAATCACGGAAACAATTAAATCATAACTAGTGGAACCTTTAGGAACCAAAATTAGTTTTGTTTCAGTTGGATATTTTTGTTTGATCCCGATCAATGTTTCATGAAGTTTTAATAAATCAGGGGATTGATCTTCTTTATTTGGAATCGTAGTTTGTGGAATCAAATCAAACGGGCTCCAAATCAAAAGATCTTTTTCATTCACGGTGATCGTGAGTTGAAGTGGTCTTTCTTTAAGTTGCTGTACGTTTTCTTCGCTGCTCACCATGGGAAGTGGAGACTCAATCATCGTGAGAGAAAGAAAAGCCATCGTGTACATCAGAAACGAAATCATTGTCACCAATGCATCGAGCATTGGAACCAGATTTAGCGTGACTTCAGCATGATTTGATCTTCTACGAGAAGATGGGCGTTTTAACATGATTTATTTTTCTGAAGAATGTTGTACTTTTCGTGCAGATAAAAGATCTAAAAGTTTCACACTGTGTTCATCAATTTCACCGATAATGCCTTGTGCTTTTGAAGAAAGAATCGAGTGAGCCACCATGGTTGCAATCGCCACCACGAGACCAAATGCAGTTGCGTACATCGCTTCAGAGATCCCTGCAGATAAAATTGCTTGTCGTTGAGCAGGATCGGCGAGAGAAACCGCTGCGAAAGATTTAATCAAACCTGAAATCGTTCCTAGTAATCCGAGTAGCGTTGCAATGTTTGCAATCAAGGCTAGGAAAGGAAGATTCTTTTCAAGTTGTGGAATCACTTCAAGAGAAGCGGAATCAATCGCATTTTGAATTTGATCTTCGCTGCGGGAAGCTCTCATGAGTCCGGCTTTGATCACTTTTGGAAGGGCAGCATCTTTTGCTCCGTTACAAACGCGGATTGCACCATCGAGATCATTAGCAAGAACATGTTTTTGGACTTCAAACATGAATGAATTGCTGTTGATATTGAGTTTTGAATAAAGTTTAACAAAACGTTCTAAAATAAAGGCAATTGCTGCTGCCATCGTAATTGCGATGAGTAGGGTTGCAATACCACCGTGTTGTAATGCGCCGATAATGCTCATCTGAGCTGCTTGTTGATCCATCCTATGGGTCTCCTTAATTTCCTAATTATATCTTAAGGATAAAGAGGTGGACGCAAAAGATCAAATGAAATTACAGATGTTTCTCGATAGTGGTCACGAAACTATCTTTTGGTTGATTTCCAACCAATTGATCCACGATCTCTCCATTTTTCAAAAATAGAGTAGTCGGGATACCACGAATTTTAAAACGTTGCGCCGTGTTAGGGTTCTCATCCACATTGAGTTTGTAAACCTTAACTCGTTCACCGTAGTGATCAGCAAGAGCATCAATCGTAGGACCAAGTGCCTTACAAGGACCACACCATTCAGCCCAAAAATCGACCATGGTTAGCCCTGAGTTTTTTAAAACTTCAGTTTCAAGATTAAGATCAGTTGCTGTGAAAACATTTTTTGAATTCGCCATAATTTTAGCGTACCACTATTAGTAGGAAATATCCAAATGAAACCCACAGCTCAAGACTACATTTTAGCGACTTACGAAGAATCACTCAGTGCGAAAAAAGCCTTCGTTGAACAAAACATCGACAAAATAATTATGGCTTGCGAGCTCATTTCTCAAAGCATGAAAAATGGTCGTAAACTCATGATTGTGGGTAACGGTGGATCCGCAGCAGATGCTCAACACATGGCTGCCGAAATGGTGGGACGCATGTTGGTGGAACGCAATCCACTTCCAGCTCTTGCCCTCACTACCGACACTTCCAATATTACCGCCATTGCCAATGATTATTCTTACGATGCGATTTTTGAGAAACAAGTTCAAGGCTTAGGCCAAAAAGGTGATGTGCTTCTTGCGATCTCCACTTCGGGAAATTCAAAGAATGTGATTAAAGCAGTGGAGGCCGCAAAAGAAAAAGGCATCGTTACGATTTCCGTGACCGGCGGAGCGGGTGGAGTTTTAAAGGATCTTTGTGATCTGAACTTAAATGTAGAGTTGGGAAAAAATTCCAGCCGCATTCAAGAAACCCATATTTTCATATTTCATTCGATTGTCGATGTGATGGATCGTTTCTTTCTATGAGCCATTCCCATTACGCTACTCCTCAGAAAAGGGTCTTTGCAAAAGTCATTGATCTTTTACTGGTTCTTTTTTTAGGACGCACTCCACTCGGAGGCGCTGGATCGGTTTTGGGTTTTTTGTATTCGATTGTCGCTGATTCCTTTTCATTTAAAGAAGTCCAAGGTCAAAGTTTAGGTAAACGAATCTTAAAAATTCGAGTGGCTTCGGGCAACGGACATCAATCCAGAATTAATCGCTTGAAAACTTCTGCACTTCGAAATGCGCCCATCGGGATTGTTACTTTTTTGATGATTATTCCAGTGTGGGGATGGATTTTAAGTTTGTTGATTGGGATTCCATTATTTTTAATTGAACTCAGTCTTATGATCAAAGCAGATCGCCATCAGCGATTGGGTGATGTGATGGCAGAAAGTGTAGTTCTGGATTGTGAATAAACCCCGAGTTCAAAATAATTATCGTGTGTTGTACATGATCGATATCAGCTCATTTATTTTTAGGGCATTTTATGCCATTCGCGAAATGAGTGCTCCCGATGGAACACCTACCAACGCTATCTATGGCGTGGCTTCTATGCTAGGGCGATTGATGGAAGAAGTGAATCCCGATCATCTGGTGGTGGTTTATGATTCCAAGGAGCCATCGTTTCGTAAACTCATGTACGAAGATTACAAAGCAAACCGTTCGGCTCCACCTGAAACTTTACTTCCACAATTTGATTTGATCGAAGAGATGATTTCCTTGATGGGAATTCCTTCATTTAGAAAAAGTGGAGTGGAGGCCGATGATATCATTGCCACACTCAATAAACTTTGGATTGAAGAAGGACAACGCACCGATAAAAAAAATCGCGTGGTAGTGGTTACGGGTGATAAAGATTTAATGGCTCTCGTGAGTGGTAATACTCAGCTTTGGGATACGATGAAAGATCAGTACTTCACGGAACATGAAGTGATTGAGAAATTTGGTGTAAAACCAGTTCAAATTCGTGATTACTTGGCAATCGTTGGAGACGCTTCGGATAATATTCCTGGAATCACCGGAATCGGACCAAAGGGTGCGGAAGTTTTATTAAAAGAATTTGGAACCTTAGAAAATATCATCGCCGCTGCAAAGCTTGGAAAAATCAAGGGCAAGAAGTGTGAAGTAATTGCAGAATCTGAAAAAGCGGCTCGTCTTTCTCAAGAGCTCGCCACACTTCATGAAAATATTGAAATTGATTTTATAGAAGAAAAATTAGCTTACCAAATGAAGGTGAAGCCTGAGCTCCTCCAGTTTTTTGAAAAATATAATTTCAAATCATTGTACGCAAAATATGCTGCAAAAATGAACGGATCAAAACCGGTTGGTCTTTCTAGTCGAGATGAATCCGAACAATCTGCAGGAATGGAACACACTTTAAATCAAGGTTCCGCTCCAGCAGCAGTAAAACCAGAATTTAAAACGATCGGCGATTTGGAGAGTTTAAAAGTTTTAGTGAAAGAAATTGAAGCAGCAAACTTCATGTCTTTTGATACGGAAACAACTTCACTTGATCCAAGGAAAGCAAAATTAGTGGGGATCGCTGTATCCACCAGCGCAAGCAATGGATATTATATTCCGGTGGGGCATGAACTCACTTTAGATTCCCAATCGGCGCAACTCACCCAAGAAGAAGTTTTTATTTATTTAAAACCCTTGTTGGAATCTCCAAAGATAAAAAAAATCGGACAAAATTTAAAATACGATTACCGAGTGATGTTCAATCAAGGCGTAGTGATTCAAGGGATCTATGGAGATACGATGCTTGCCGCCCATCTGGTGGATTCAAGCGGTCGCCATAATTTGGATGAACTTTCTCAAAAATATTTACATTATAAACCAATCGCCTTTGAAGAAGTGGCTGGAAAAGGCGCAAGTCAGATTTCGTTTGATCAAGTTTCCATTCCAGCAGCCACTCAATATGCTGCTGAAGATGCATGGTGTGCAACGATGCTGTGGCTGGATCTTGAACCGAAAATTAAATCTCAAAACGCTGAAAAATATTTCCGTGACGTGGATCTTCCCATGGTGGAAACGATTGCCCGCATGGAAGAGGCTGGAATTAAGGTAGACGTACCGTTTTTACAAAAACTCGATTTAGAATTTGAAAAAGAATTACTAGAAATTGAGAAAAAGGTTCGTAGTTTTAGCAAAAACCCGTCACTCAATTTAAATTCACCTAAACAATTGGGAGCATTTTTATTTGAAGAGTTGAATTTGCCCACTCAAGGCAAAACGAAAACTGGATTTTCTACGGATGCCTCTGTTCTAGAAACATTGGCACTGATGCACATCGTTCCCAAAATGTTGCTTGAGTATCGAGAGATTTCCAAACTTCGCGGAACATATGTGCAACCACTCCAAGAATTGCGTGATCTCCATGATTCTAGAATTAGAACTAGTTATCATCTCACAGGTGCTGCAACTGGGCGTTTATCCAGTTCTGATCCCAATTTACAAAACATTCCTACCCGCAGTAAACGCGGACAATTGATTCGTGAAGCATTTATTGCCGATGAAGGAAATGTTTTACTATCTGCCGATTACTCACAAATAGAGTTAAGAATTTTAGCGCACATGAGTGAAGATCCAAATCTCATTCACTCATTCATTGAGGGCGAAGATGTTCATCGTCGTACGGCGAGTGAAATTTATCACATTGAGCCGAGTGAAGTGACTGACGAACAAAGAAGTGTGGCCAAGGCGATTAACTTTGGTTTAATGTACGGAAAAAGTGCTTTCGGATTAGCCGAAGAGTTGAATATTTCGCGTACGGAAGCGAAAAAGATGATTGATGAGTATTTCACACGATACTCCAAGGTGAAGCAGTTTTTAGATTCTCAAGTGTTGCTTGCACATGAACAGGGTTATGTGAGTACGATTTTAGGTCGTAAAAGAATGTTGCCTGAAATTAATTCAAAAAATCACATGATGAAAAACAATGCTGAACGCATGGCCATGAATTCTCCTATTCAAGGCACAGCTTCAGATTTAATCAAAGTGGCGATGGTGAAACTCGATCGTGTTTTTCGTGAGAAAAAAATCAAATCGAAGATGTTATTACAAGTGCACGATGAATTAGTGTTTGAATGCCCGAAAAGTGAAGTGAATCAAGTAAAAGAGTTGGTTAAAGAAGCGATGGAACATGCACTTCAATTAAAAATTCCTCTCAATGTGAATGTTTCCACTGGTAAGAATTGGGCTGAATTATGAGTGCGGATACAAGTACGAAGGGAATTGCGGTAGCCACCCTCCAGGGTTTAGTGAAAAATACGGCACCCTTTATTTTTGATGAGAAAGTTACTCTCGCTACTCGGTACATTGAGATTTTATCTAACGAAAATAACGAGCTCAGTTCTATTGAGTATTATGAGTTTTGTATTGCTGCCCATTTTGCAACCGTTGGAACTTTTGTTCCTACGGATGTGGATGTTGCCATTCGTGATAAACTTTGGAGAAAAATTAATTCTCCCGAAGATTTCTCTCCGATGTGGAACTTGGTTCAAGAGTTTGCCACTTGGGATGAATCCTTAGTTTCAAAACGCTTTGTGATTACCGATTCAGGTAAAAAACTCAGTGGACATCAAGGCGAGTGGTTCACGATTGCGATGGCTGCTTATGGAACTGCGGTAAAGAAAGTTCATTCCTTTGTGCCAGAGATTCGATCACAAATTGAAGCTTTAGTGAAAGAGCATGAAGATGCACTTTCAGAACTGAGAGTGAAATTTTTATCAGAACCCAATTTTCCAAATGCTAAAAATTATTTGGATGGTGTTGCGGCGGTTGCTCACAATTTAGGTGATTTAAATCGCATGATGGATGCTTGGGAATTGGGCGATATGGACGTTCTGAAAAGAAGAATCCAAAACCCAAGAGAAGAATTCACGATTGCTGGGAATCTTTATAAAGAATTGCTAGCGAGTGAAAATCACCGTCATTTTCCTTTGCGAGAACCAAAGTGCATTCGGAAATCAAGCAAGTTTTTACTTAATTATGGGCCATTTTTTGATGATTGGGGATCTAGTCTTGTTTCTTCCCTTTCAGAGGGTGAGTTGCGTGAAGTGGCTGAATCCTTGATTTCAGGTTGGAAGCGCCTCAATCCAAAATCGATTTATGCCAGCCAAGGTTACGCCAGAGCGCTTGCTGGGATGATTGCCGCTCTTCCTAATAAGAGAGCGGATCTTGAATCGCTACTATCTCCTGCATTAAAAAAAGATTTCAATGAAGGTGGAATTCGTACGCTTTTGAATGTCACTCGTGCTCAATTTGAGAAGCAATGGGTTCGTCAGCTATCAAAGTTTCTCACTACTTTTACGGCTGAATAATTTTTACCTACTTATTGATAATGATTCTGAAGTTTTTTCTCGAGTTCTTCCATGCTTTCAAAAGTCCATATTTCTTGTTTGAAATTTTCTTTTTGAAGTTTAGGAACAGAGCCGCCAAGCCAAAGCATTAAACTGGAATCAAGATTTTTTTCAAGGTCCATCAAGTATTGAATCGATTTGTTCTTTAATTCTGATGTTGAAGGAGGGGAGAGACCTAAAACGATCGCATGCGGCCCAATAGATTTAGCTGCTGTAATTAATGATTCAGAGGGAAGACTTGCACCTAAAAAATGAGTAACAAAGCCATTAAATCTGCAAAGTACCGCAGACATTAAAACACCAAATTCATGCATGTGGTTTTCTGGAGTGGCAAAAAGTAGAGTTTTTTTAGATTTCGAACTTCCATTCACGGGTTCTAGGTCGTCGTAAATTTTGCGAATATTTTTTTTAATGAGTTCTGAAAGAGCATGTTCCTGGGCAATGCTCATGGTACCGTCGTTAACTTTTGATCCTACTTGGTACATGAGTTGTGGAATTAAATAAAAGAGTAAATCTCTGGAGCTCATGGAGAAATTTGCTTTAGCGAGTTGAATCTCTAACTTAGCAAGATCAAAAGCGCTGACAGCATGAATGAGTTCATCGGTGATGTTTTTAATTTGTGGGTTAATTGCATTTGATTTTGAAAGTACATTGCTCGTTTTGATACTTGCCAATAATGTCACCAGTTTTTCATCTGGAAGATTGGCAATCGTACTAATCGAATGTCCGCTGTAAGTGAGTTCCGCTAATAGTTTTAAGCGATTCACTTCTATCTCTGAATACATTCTTCTGCCGGATTCGGTGCGCTGGGGTTTTACTGCTTGATATCTTTTTTCCCACGCACGAACAGTATCAGGATTTAGGCCGGTAAGTCTTAATACGGCTTTTAGTGTAAATGACTCCATGAACGGAGTATAACTCAGAACCTCCTTCTTGTACAAGTTTTGTCTATATGATAAACATTGTATTTAGTTAGACAAGATGCTATATTTATTGAATGAACAAGCTATTCCTAATCCCTGTTTTGTTGTTTTCAATCAGTTGTGCTCACGCCGATGTTTCTCAAAAGGAAATTTCTCCATTACAAACCGTGAGTCACGTTGATTTGCAAAGATATGCAGGCAAATGGTTTGAAATTGCTAAATATCCTAACCGTTTCCAACGGGGCTGCACAGAAGCAGTTGCTGAGTATTTGCCATTACAAAATGGCACGATCGAAGTGCATAACACCTGTAAAAAAACTAAAGACGGACAACTGAAAGATATCATCGGCGTAGCTACGGTTAAAGACCATGAAACCAATGCAAAGCTAAGTGTAAACTTTCTTCCCAGTTGGTTGCGTTGGACAGGCATCGGAGCGGGTAAATACTGGATCATCGATCTAGAGCCCAATTATCAATACGTGGTAGTGAGTGAGCCTAAAAGAGAATATCTTTGGATTTTAAGCCGTACCCCAACCTTGGATCGTGTCACTTATGATTCTATTCTTCAAAAAATTACCGCTCAGCAATTAGATGTGAATAGTCTTGAATTTTCTCGTGAAAATCCAATCCGCAACTAATCCCGTTTATTGGATAAAGTTGCAAAATGCATTGCGCAACAAAGTGCGAAAACGGATTGAGATCAGCATAAAAATCAGGTACTCTATCCATCTATGAAATTCAAACTGGAGCCCAAGAAGTTGATTCAGATCCATGATCTGATGATCAAATCTCGCGTACTCGAAGAGCGCTTGATTCGTATGTATAAACAAAACGATGGTTATTTCTGGATTGGTGGTCCGGGTGAAGAGGCTTTCAGTGTGCCCCTCGGATTACAGGTGAATAAAGGCATGGGCCTTGATCACGATTTTTTACATCTTCATTATCGCTCTTCTCCAATCATGCTCAGCATGGGTGCTGAACCAATCGATTCCATGCGCCAGATGAAAAACGTGGCGAGTGATCCTTATTCTGGCGGACGAAATTTTGCCAATCACTATTCAAAGCGTGAGTGGAATGTGGTTCCAGTAACGAGCACGATTGAAACTCAATATTTAACTGCAATCGGAACTGGAATTGCCCAAACGAAAAAAGGCTGTAAAGGAATCACCATTGTTAACGGTGGAGATTCTGGAACTGCTGAAGGAGATTTTGCGAGCGCACTCGTGTGGTCTTCTCGTCCGATGATGCCATTGCCAATGCTCATGATTGTGACCAATAACGGAATGGGAATTTCCACTCCTTATTGTAATCAATTCGGTGGAGATACGATTTCTGCACGCGGAAATGCTTTCAAAATTAAAAATCAAACCATCAACGGTAATGACGTAGAAGAAAGTTATTTTGCGATCCAAGCTGCCATGAAATATGTGAGAGAAGAGCGCAAGCCATTCTTGCTTGAGGCAAAAGTTTCCCGTTTATATGGTCACTCTTCAGCGAGTGGAGCTAACTTTGTTCCAGGTGATGTAGATTCTCTCGACGTGTTTGAAAAACAATTAGAAGAAGCAAAAATCCTGACTCGTGCACAGATGGAAAAAGTGCGCGAAAATTACAATTCACAAATGCAGGAACAAGCAAAACAAGTAAAAGTAGAACCGATGCCAAGTGGAGACACGATTTATGATCACGTTTACTATGGCCAAAAGGGGAGGTACTGGTAATGGCTACAATGGTACAGGCTATTCGGATGGCCCTTCACTACGGTGAACAAAATTTAGGTGTTGAACATATTTTCGGTGAAGACGTAGGACCACCCCTCGGTGGAGCATTTACTGCAACTCAAGGTCTCACTAAAAACTGGCATTCTCCGCTCGATGAGCGCGGTATTGTGGGAGCAGCAATCGGACTCGGTTTCGCCAATGTTCGATGTGTGGCTGAAATTCAATTTTGTGATTACATTTTCAATACGATTGATTTGTTAAAGCTCGGTGGAATGTCTACTTGGGCAACGAATGGTGACTGGCCTAGTCCCTTCACGATCATGACTCCTGTAGGAGCGGGGATCCGTGGATCCATTTATCATTCTCATTCATTTGATGCGATGATGACCCACATTCCAGGCTTCAAAATCGTGATGCCATCCAATGCTCTTGATGCGTTTGGATTAATGCTCGCTTGTTTGAAAGATCAAAATCCAACGATGTATCTCATGCCAAAAGCACTATTACGCGTAGATGGTGATGAGCAAATTCAAGGTGAGCCACCGCTCACTCCTGAAGGTAAAAAACAATTAAAAGAAATGATCGATGCTCCATTAGGAGATCGTTCACAATGGAAAGCGAAATGGCCTAATCTCGTTGATCCAAACATTGAACTCAGCAAAGGTAAAATTGTTCATGAAGGCAATCAAGTAACCGTGGTTACTTATGGTCGCCATGTTTTGATTGCTCGTGATGTGGCTCGAGAACTTGCCAAAGAAGGCATCTCTGTGGAAGTGATCGATCTTAGAACCTTGTGGCCATACGATTGGTCGATGATTTCTAAATCGATTTCAAAAACAAAACGCGTGATTTTTGTGAATGAAGATACTGAAGTGACTAACTTCGGTGAGCATTTACTTCGTCGTACGGTTGAAGAGCATTTTTATGATCTGCATGCTCGCCCACGGTTGATTGCTGGAGCGTTCGTTCCTGGTATTGGTTTATCCGATAATTTGGAAAGTGCGTCTGTACCTCAAGCAAGCGATATCATGAATGCTTGCCGAGAAATCGTAGCCGAACAGCCTTAAAGGCCTTAATCATAAATTAAATAAAAAGCCCCGAAGAAAAAATCTTCGGGGCTTTTTTAATTTTAGAGAATTGGAAAATTTACTACCAAATCATTCTGCCATCGGCACAATCTACATTTAATCCGTCTTTTCTATCCAAAAAATTCAATAGGGTTACATTGCCCCCGGATTTAAAGGTTAATTCTACGAACTTCATTTGTTCATCAGAGTAAGAACAGCTTTTAATTGCCTTTTCAGAGATACAATAAACATAAGTTGCTTTATCAGTATTCATGCTTAGGTTTTGATGTCTTAACCCATTATATTTTTTACCATTGATGGTAATGATGGAATGATTTGAAAATGGTGTTTGTTCCAAAGATTGAATTTTTACGCTTACATTGATCTTTTTTGAATTGCATAAAAATCTTGGACCATTTGCTGCAAAAGCAGATGTGTGAACACTTAATAATGCAAATAATAATACTATTTTTTTCATATTTTACTCCGATATTTGAAATTCATGATTGATCCATACAAATCTGAATTTCAAAGTATTTGCTGGTTGTGTTGTTAGTTAAGGTTTGATGAAACATTTTAGCCAGTAGGTGTGATTGTCATTTTTTTCTTTTTCTGTAGTGGCATCACGAAGTGTAAAAACAGGAGTGTTTAATTTTGCGCCTTGTAGCTGAAGACTCATAAAATTATCTCCACCATCAGCGTAATTACCATCAGAAGATTTCATTGATGCATGGGCAATATATAGTTGATATGCGCCAGGCGCACCTTTCATTTTACTTGCGGAGATTTGGATATACATCGATTTTTCACCAGCAGGAGTTTTATACTTGAGTAGGGTTTCGCCTTGAGTTGCTTGGTTTGAAGCATCAACAATAGCCTCATTACTAATGAGACGTTTAAATAATCTATCATTGCCTGAAATCATCGAAGAATCGTATTCCCAAACACCACATCCAATTTTTGTTTGTTTAGTTTGGGCATTAGCCGTTGAAGCGCAAGTGATTAAAAGTGACATTAGAAAAAGTTTTGTATTCATATAAATCCTCAATTTATTTTTTTATCTTGTTGAGGTTATAAATGATTAAAATTAGGAGTGGGGGAAAAAATTATCCAATTTGATATTTTCGAAAAATCAGCTTAAGTTGTAAATGATTTTAATTGTATTAAGAATGAATGCTACTGTGTTTGATGGTTTTGAAGAGCGTCTTTCATGAAGCTGATTCGATCAAATGCAGATTTGATTTCAAGAACTTTTTGTAAGATTTCAGGTTCAAAGATAACCAGCGAGTAAATGGCGAAGCTGTATTGAAGTGCGGTTTGTGATTTCCATTCCGAACTTTCAAGATATTGTTTTAATTTTTCAATGTTTGGTGATGGGAGTCTCATCAAGAGTTGATCAAGTTCAATTCTTAGCGTAATGATAGATTCTTCATATGATTCTTCGTCTTCATAGATTTTACAACGAACTATTTTGTAGGGGACTTGTTGTAGTTCGCTCATGATCTCGTAACGATTATCCATACTAATTTGAATGATCATCCTTCCATCGGGAAGCGTTTCTAATATTTCTGCAAAACCTGCTGAGAATACCGAATGACTTTCATAAGACTCTTGGTTGCTAGTGAGAATCGCCTCTTCACTGGCAGTAACTTTATTTTTTGAAGGTGCGGTTTCTCGCAAAGTATGGGCAACGCCAATTCTTCTGTTTTGATCAATGGAATCTTTCACCATTTTTCGATAACGGGGCTCAAACACATGAAGAGAGATCATGTTATAGGGTAGGGACACGCTCCCTGGAATGGGGAATAGAGATATTTCTAATTCATTCATTTGTTTATGTTATCTTAAACGATGAGAAATGGGTAAGCCTTTTATGAAAATTCGATTCGAAGCTAAGGTCTCTAAAAGTTTAAGTTTGGTCAAGAATGCATTTAATCATGAACTATTCCTGAGTTTGAAGCCGCCGATCATGCAGCTTAAATTATTACGTTTTGATGGCTGCAAGCCGGGAGACGAAGTGCACTTAAAAATGGGTGCATTTGGAATTACACAAAATTGGATTAGTGTGATCACTTCAGCAAAAGAAACAGAACAAGAGTGGCAATTCATAGATGAGGGAAAAGTAATTCCTTGGCCGTTATTGAAGTGGAAACATGTACATAGCGTAATCGCGTTGAGTGCCAATGAGTCACTGATTATAGATGATATTGAGTATGAAGGAGTAAATCCATTGATGACCGCACTCCTGTACCCATCCCTTTGGTTCAGTTTTTCAGTGCGTCCACGGATTTATCGTAAATATTTTAAAACTGGAGTTTAAAGTATCTTATATTTTGCACCGCGCTTTGCATTATTAAAAACATGAACTGCATAACTGCTTGAATTGCTTCAGTTCTAAAATTGGCATGGGCATTGCTTTATGGTGAGAAACCGATCTTAACCAAAGGAGCCTCGATCATGAAAGTTTCCATTCTTTCTGTGTTGTTTTTTAGCGCGTTCATTTCATTTTCAAATGCAAACGAAGTGAAGCAAGTGGAGTTATCCCTCAATTCAGCTTCAAAAACTGTTCAGATTACTGATCAAAAGTTTGATCCGATATATGAATCTCAACCTTACGAAACTACCTGCGAAAGGGAAGTATTAGATCATACAGAAACTTCATGCTCTGATGTTCAATCTTGTTCTGGTGGTGGAACTGTTTGTGAAGATTCCCCAGATCAAGTTTGTAATAGTAGTGGTTGTACTTCGATTTCTCGTAGATCATGCCATACTGAATCTGAAAGCTGCTCCACATCTCAATCTTGTTCTGATCATCCAGTTTATAGAACCGAATCTTATTCTTGTACTCAATACCATGATGTAGTGATTGGTCATAAATTGGTTAAAACTTTTTATCACACGATTGAAGTAGTGATGGAAGATACGGATTTATTAAAAAATCAAAGCCTACCTTTAAATGTGATGGTGAGCGAGGGTAGTGTGATGGTTAAAACTATTAACCCATTTACATCATTCTTATTGTTAATGGAGTCAAAAGTTGTTTCTGATGATAATTCATCAACCGAAGAAAAAATTTCCCAAAGATTAACGATTAAAAAGGGTGAATCTGGAGATTCCATCAAACAAATTTTAAATGGTAAAATGGAAAAATTAAAACTCAGTAGTTCAGGTATTGGTTTTAATTTAACTGGCATGAGTGATCTATCAAAAGATCTTAATATTTCGATTTCACTAGTTCAATATCGATTGATCTTTAAAAATAGAACTCTATTTGAAGGGTTGATTCAATCTGCTGACTTGCCAACGACGGTGGTGGGTAAAGATTTAGTGGTATCAATACCGGTTGAGAAAATGAAAATTGGATATTTAAACTCTAAAAAACATAATTTAAATGTATCGGTAAGCTTAAAAGCAACTGGTTTACCAATAGTGAATGAAGCTGATTTCTCAAAAGCTTTTCAAGTTCAAATTCAAGATCATCAAGAAAAGGTTTTTCCGAACTAATTCTTTTAAATAAGCTTGTAATTACAACTGATGAACTTGTGTCAATATCATGGCACGAGTTCATTTTTTTTATCTATCTGCCGAATAGAATATATGCTCTTTTCGTACCTACTATTTCTGCTTCTCTTAATTCCAAAAGAAGCTATTTCATCAAATTGTTTGAATGATTTTAATACAAATTTAAAATCGGCTTTTACTCAAGTTCACACCAATAATTTCCAAGAGTATACCCAAGGTCGACTCACCAATATTTATCCTCAATTGTATTCTTTAGAAATTGATCCACTAGAAAAATTAGAGCTCACTCAAACTTTAGAGTTATTGGAACTTGCTAACAATAAGAAGAAATTGTTTTCAGAGTTTGAAGATGGGTTTTCATCGGCATATACGGCTTATGTAAAAAAGGGCAGAGATCCATCCGCTTTACACGATTACTTTCGATCTATTTCAAGAGGAGATTTAGAAAGCTCTAAACAATCTGCTGATTTGATTTTATCTTCTATCGAGGAATCAAAAAGAGGACTCTTTTCTAAAATGACAGGAATCCATTCCAGTCATGATGAATTCTGGACAAACTATATTAAACCTCCAGAAGTAGAAACTCTGCTCATCAAATATTCAGATCATTCAAATGATCGTGTCACAGGATTTAAAATGGATTCTGAATCATTAAAAAATCAAAAATTTAAAATTAATCAAATTTCTAGAGCAATGGAGGATATTCATGGCGTGCATATGGTGAGTGTGCCCAAAGCAATTGAAAGGTTAAATTCCAATGGTTTTTCTATTCGGAGCGCAGAATATGAATTGATGAAAGCTCATGATGCAAAAGGAGTGAGTGCGCCGATGATTGTTGTTCCAGAAGATGATCTATTGTTTGATCGAATTTCTACTACAGCAAAACATGAAGCTAGACATGCCTATTATGCTACTTTGAGAGAACAGCATGCAACATCACCGTTTGATATCAGTGTTCAATCCATCAATAAAAAACCACTCGGTGAAGCCACGGGCTATCAGGTGTTTCAAAGTTATGAAGAGGTATCTACTCATTCAAAAGATTTAATGGGTGCAACGAGAACGGGTAATAGAGAAATCTTAAATCTGTTTAAAACGAACAAAACTCTGCCTGCAAATCAACTTTTTGATTTGTCCTTTTTAGATAACAAATCAAAAACGGTGAAAAAGATTTCAGAACAAACGCTCAAGACAGCATCAGAAAGTTTGGCCGATATTCATAAATTAAAAGAAACTAATTTTAGTGATGTGAGAGATATTTTTGTGAAACCCTCTGCGGAAGGGTATGTTTTTACTTTTCCGGTCAATGAATCATTCTTGGCCAATATAACTTTTTCATCGAAGAGAGAAAAAGAGATCATTAAAAATTTTATTGATCAATATATTGATTATCAGGAAGCGGTAAAAAAGGCGGCTGATTCCGGAGTTGAGGTTTCAGCAAAAGTTAGCAAACAAGGTGTGGAAGCTTTGAATTCTGCATTTACACTTGCTGAAGAAAAGTTGAATTCCTCCATTGCAATTGCCCATCAAACAAGTGTGGATGCAGACAGAATCATCATTCAGATGAATCGTATTTTTGCAGGTGATACTTCAATGGATATTAATCGCTATCTAGAGTTGAGAAACTTAATCTCAAAACCGGCGAGAAGAGTTACAGGGCTAGCCATTCACGATCCCGATGAATACTTAAAAGCGATAGAAGTGATTCAGAAAAAAAGAGCTACCCGAAAGTAGCTCTTTAATCTTTAGTGCATGATGAACTCAATGAGCATCGCAAGTGCTGGTAAAAGAATAGATCCAACCATTGCTTCACCCGCAATTAATCCAGATGCAATGGGAGCTGCATATAAATCATAAGATCCATTTTTATCGGCTTGAAATTTTCTCCACACAGCAGAAATCACTGATCCAATAGCAGTCGCGATATTGAGTGAAGGAGGTAAGATCAATGCAAAGCCCAGAGCTGCTGGAATGGGAATCATCCAAAACTTGTTGCTTTCATTTCCGTCTTTATCTTTTTTCTGAACTGAAAGAAGTAACTCAAATACGATCCCGATTATGATCCCGATGATCGATGCGGTAAGAGCTCCTCTCGGTAAGTAAGAGAGACCTTGTTCCATCACAATCGCCAGGGTTGCGATTTTTAATCCAGTAGGTGCTGAAAGTTGGCCTGGATTTAATCCAATTCCGTAAGTTTTTTGAAGAATATCAAAAATGATTGGAGTGATGAGTGCTCCCACTGGAATCACAATCAACTGAGCTAAAATCAAGGTTTTAAATTTTCCACCTACCCGTTGTGCAACCCAAAAAGAGGGCACTACGTTTTCAGAGGAAGCTTGAGGATTGGCACTGATGTATGCTGCACTCAAGTTTGAACGAATCGATGCTGGCCACAATAAACCAAACAAAAACTGAGTGGCATTGGCCATCAAGGAAACTGGACCAGAACCGGTGATTCCGAGAACGCGTAATCCAGCAACAATCAATAAAGGTTGAATGCCGATCGCCAGAAGCACTTCTTGCCAAGGCATGGAGAACCAAGTGGTAGTGAGCCAGATTAATAAGGCAACACTGATTGCAATTCCAGATAAGGTCCACCAAAGAGGGATTTCTTCATCCGCTAATGATGGAGTTTCAGCTGGTGCATTTGCATCCACTTTGCTCATCATGTTTTGTACTACTGGAACAATCACGCTTGTGATTGCAGCCGCTAACATCAAGGCAGTTGCAGGCCACATCATCCATTGAACTACGAATTTAAAATGAGAAGATACTTGCGAGAATTCAACCGCTTTTCCGCAGTTCGCAGTTAAGAAAGCGATTGCAGATTCTTTTTCCGCTCCTGCAAGGCCAGATAGTTTTTCTAAGTTTGCTACACAAGTTTCAAAGTGTTCAGCCTTCACTCCAGAAAGAGCTGAAAATTGAGCGGCTTTTTCACCAAAAGCATTCACGAGCCAAGTGCCGAGTAATCCAGAAAGCCCCACAGATAATGGAACCAGCATGCCGAGTCCGATACCGGCCATCTCTAAACCAAGGGTCATATTCAGGGCAGCGTTCCCCACTAATGGCGGAATCACTCCTAGACCATCTCTCAAGAAAGTGAGGAAACCGGCAATACCGGTAGTCACGGTAAGTACGTCACGTCTTACTTTGGTGACTTCAGTAGCGTTGGGATCAGAAAGTGTTTGAGCAATACTGAGAGTTGCTTTACTCGCGGGCCAAGGAAGTTTGCGATCTTTTAAAATTGAATGACGGGGAAGGATTCCCATGAACACACCCAAGTTTGCGGAAACCAATAACCAAATAAACATTTGGAATGCTGTGGGATTGAATCCGATATCACGACCAAAAACAGTTTTGATGTAATAGAAAGCAGCTAAAATCACCACCATGAAGGCGATTCCTGAAACCACACCGATCATAGTTTGGATAATGTTGAGTTGAATCGCTAAATCCTTACCCTTGTATCTTTTTCCAAGAACCATCGCAGCGAGAAACATTCCGCCCATAGTGAGATCCACGCTTTGCCCAAGTTTTAGGGTGACATACGGGGTTGCTGCAGCAGCAATTGCACAGAGTAAAGTTCCAAGTCCTAATGATCGCCAATTGAGTTCTTTCATATTTTTTGATGCTCCAACGAATGACGCTGTAATTCAACAAAAAAGGTGTCTGACACCTTTTTGATGCAAGGTGCGTCATCGCTTGCTCCGTGCTCGACTCTTTGTTACGCTCTTTGCATGTCTAAACCCAATTTTGATAATGTGATGAATGCTCTTCGTACTGTAATGGATCCAGATCTTCAAAAAGATCTCGTATCATTAAATATGATTCGTGATTTGAAGGTGAGTGATGATGGAAAAGTTTCATTGCGTGTAGTTCTCACTACACCTGCTTGCCCGTTAAAAGAAAAAATTAAAAGTGATGTAATCGCCGCAGTCACTTCTGTTTCAGGAGTAACAGGAACAGAAATCACGATGGATGCGGAAGTTCGCAAAGCAGGTATGGGTTCAGGCGCAGTTTCAAAAGAAGTGGGAATTCCCGGTGTCACTCACATCATCGCCGTTTCAAGCGGTAAAGGTGGCGTAGGTAAAAGTACTGTATCAGTAAATCTTGCCACTTCACTTGCTCTCGAAGGCGCAAGAGTAGGACTCTTAGACGCCGATATCTATGGCCCAAATATTCCAACCATGATGGGCGTGACTGAAAATCCAAAATTATTCATGGATCCTGAAAAAGGAGAAATGTTTGTTCCGCCGACGAGTCACGGAGTAAAAGTGATGTCGATGGGATTTTTAATCCAAGGCGATCAACCTGTGATCTGGCGCGGACCAATGTTGCACAATATTCTTAGCCAATTTTGCACTAAAGTTCAGTGGGGGGATCTTGATTATTTGATTTTAGATCTTCCTCCAGGAACAGGGGATGTTCAATTGAGTATCGCTCAAATGTTGCCTCTCACGGGCGCTCTGATTGTTACCACTCCACAAGAAATTGCTCTTCAAGATGTGCGTAAAGCAATCAACATGTGGGATAAAGTAAAAGTACCCATCATTGGTGTAGTGGAAAACATGAGTCACTTCACGGGTGATGATGGCAAGAAATATTATATCTTCGGCCAAGGTGGTGGAGATTTATTGGCTAAAAAATTCAATACAAAAGTATTAGCCATGAACCCTCTGGTTCCAGAAGTGCGTGAAGGTGGAGACGCAGGAAAACCAATCGTAGTGAAAAACCCTGAATCTGAATCGGCTAAAATTTTGCGGGATCTAGCAAAAAAAGTAGCTCAAGAAGTGGCGATTTTGGATTCAAAGCAAAATGCAGCAAAAGGCCTAGAAATCGGGCAGTTTTAAGAAAGTAATTTCAATGTTAGTGGTGACAGGCGCAGCAGGATTTATTGGATATCAAACAGCAAAAAAATTAATTGCTGATGGGAATTCCGTAATCTTAGTGGATACCCTTCCGTTTTTTGATGGGCGCCCTGAACATGCAGAACTTCAAAATCATAAAAAAGTAATCGGACGTTTGAGCTCGCTCGAATTGATTGCGGCGAAAAGCCAAATCGATTTCGCCAAAGTGGATGGCATCATTCATATGGGTGCTTGCTCTGATACCACTGAAATGCGAGTGGATTTTTTGAATGAAGTAAATGTGGAATATTCTAAATCATTATGGAAAATTGCCACAGAATATAAAATTCCATTTGTCTATGCTTCATCTGCTGCAACTTATGGAGCGGGTGAGTTTGGATACGAGGATGATGAATCCAAAATGCATCAGTTAAAGCCCCTCAATCCTTATGGGAACTCAAAACTACAATTTGATCTTTGGGTTCTGGAACAAGAAAAATTAGGAAACACTCCTCCCTCTTGGTGTGGGTTTAAGTTTTTTAATGTTTATGGTTTTGGCGAACGCCACAAAATCAAAATGGCATCGGTTGTTTTTCAAGGTTTTGAACAAATCCGTGCACATGGAAAATTAAAACTATTTAAAAGTCATAAGCCGGGCATTGCTGATGGCGAACAAAAACGTGATTTTATTTACGTAGGTGATGTGGTCGATGTTTTATTGTTTGCTGTGAAAGGTTCCATCAAACGTGGAATTTATAACTTGGGCTCGGGCAAGGCTCGCTCTTTTTTAGATCTCGCCTTAGCAACTTTCAAAGCATTGGGTAAAGCTCCAAACATTGAATTCATCGATACACCAATCGAAATCAGAGATCGCTACCAGTATTTTACCGAGGCAACGATGCAAAAACACAAAACAACGGGCTACACTCGGGAATTTACTTCTCTAGAAGATGGCGTGAATCATACGATCGCGGATCTTCTGAGGTTCACCGACTAAAATATCGTTTCAAATGAGTAGCGCACTATTAGAAACGATTTACCTGTCCACTTCTGAAAAGTACTCTTATCCAGAGGCACGTGAATTTTCACGTGATCTAGATCTCAAGCTAGGGCTCAGAATCGATCAAGTGGAAGAAGAGATTTTAAAAAATTCTCCGAATACTCCTTGGTCAGGACTTGATCCACAAACTCTTCAAACTCCTTATCCCGAATTACGAATGATTTTGCACAAACTTGATTTACAGAAAGGGCAAGCAATCATCGATCTTGGCGCTGGTTACGGAAGGATGGGCCTCATCGTTGCCCAATTTTTTTCGGGTGTTGAGTTTATTGGGTATGAAATTTCTGAAGCAAGAGTGATGGAAGGTTCTAGAATTCTTCATCAGTTTGCAGGTGTGAAGTTGTTGATCGATGATATGAGTCGTACCGATTTTAAAATTCCAGAAGTAGACGTTTACTTCATTTATGATTTTGGAGATTTGGAATCCATCGTTCGTGTGGTTGATCAATTAAAAGAAATCTCCAAGAGAAAATCCATAAGAGTAGTAGGGCGGGGGCGCAGAGTGCGCGATCACATCGAGCGCCATGAACCGTGGCTATCTCAAGTGCATCAGCCAGAGCATTGCGGTAATTTTTCGATTTATTTTTCTTAATTTATTTTTTGAAAACTTAAACCCAAGTTCCACCAGTGATGATTCAGTGGTGGAACTTGAGTGAAATTATTTGCAATCAAGCTCGGTTGCGTCGGTTATGGAATTGCCTTTACGAACAAAATTATCACTTTTGGTGCTTATGGTGAGTACCCCATCTTCACTCATGTATTTTTTGTAACCTTCTCCCGAAACGGTCTTGGTAACGCGTTTTGCTCCGGTGGTTTCACCCTCAACTTCGTATTTCATCTTCGTTCTTGCGGCATTGATGGTGATGACTATATTATCTTCACCCCAACATCTTAAGCTTTTTTCTGGATTTGGTGTTGAAATACTTGCCACGGCATTAGATGAAATCATCAGTAAGAATGATAATAAAGGTTTGTTCATATTACTCCTTAAATTTAAAACGTATTTTTCAATTTTGGGGGACTATAGCACAACTCAATTTTTTTTAAATGAAAATTATTTAAAGAAGTGACTTTATTGAACGCTGTATTCGTTTATAGGGTATTTAATAAAAAAATTTCAAATCCATTTGGTATTGGAATCATTAAGATTTAAATTGATTTTATAATTCCAACAAAAACTCACTCAAGATCTTAGCTCTTGTGGAAATCGTACGAAGATCAATGTGTTCTTCAGGGGTATGCATGCCAGCACCTACAGGGCCTAGCCCATCAATCACCACAATGCCTTCGCGGGCAAAGTGATTAGCGTCGCCTACACCGCCAGAGAAGTAGGCTTGGGGGCGTTTACCCTCGTTTTTTTCGATGAGATCCAAATATTTTTTTACCATCGGTTTTGAAATCGCATTCGATGCCATGGGTGCGGTTTCATCTACAATTTTAAAAGTAACTTGAGGATCTTTTAAAATCGCTTCGATTTTTTTATTGAGAATATTGCGTGCTGCTAAACTTGGAACACGAGTGTCGAGTTTTGCTTTCGCCCAACCACAAACTATATTGAATTTATCTTGGCCACCTTCAATATGACCAATGGAAACGGTAAGATTTTTTTTGTAATCGGTGAGTTTTTTCAATTGAGTGATTTTTTCAGATAAAATATTACAGGCATTGATACCGCTGACGTGATCTACACCTGCGTGTGCTTCCTTGCCGGTAACAGAAATCTCATACCAAACATTGCCCTTGCGGCCTTCTACGATTCCTTCTTTTAGAGAAGGTTCTAAGCCTAATGCAAATGAAGATTTTGAACTCATTTCTTCAAAAGTTTTCCACCAACCAATCGCTCCCACTTCTTCATTTGGAGTCACTTCCACTTGAATTGAATATTTTGGTTTTTTATTCTCTGCTTTTAATGCGGTTAAATAAGTTTTTAATGCTTGAAGCACCACGACGATTCCACCCTTATCATCAATCACTCCTGGGCCACTCATGATATTTTCGTCTAACATGGTCCATTTCTGAAATGGGGAAGAGGGTTCAAACACGGTATCGGCATGCATGATGAAAGTAATGTTTTCAGTTTTTTCACCCGCAAGAGTTGCAATCAACATTGGAGCTGAAACTTTTTGAGTAGACGTATTTTCTGGATTTTCTTTGAAAGTAACCTTGAACCCTAACTCTTCAAACCAAGGTTTGATTTTTTCCTGAACAGAATTGACACCCTTGATGTTGCTCGACCCAGAATTGATGCTCACGATTTCTTTTAAGCGATCAGAATTGAGATCAGCATGAGATAAAGAAGTGAATAGTGTGGAGAGTAAAATTATTTTTTTCATATTTTTATTACGGGGTGATTTTATCAAATTGAGTTTTAACAATTAAGAAAGCTTTTTCTGCCCAAGCATTGGCTACAGGGATTCCTTCTAGGAATGAATAATGAATTCCATCTTTACCACCGTGAAGCGGGCCACCGTCGGCTGCTTGAGTGGGATATACGGTCATGGTCGTGCTATCAATAAAAGTACAGGTGGGCTCCACTGCTGCGCGAATTGCATCTACCAGTGGTGGCATGGTTTCCATGTGATCACGTCTGGCAGGAGGACCAACCCAAACGCAATTTGAATTGAACATTCCAGTTGCTTGAGATTTTTTTAAATCTGAAATGAATAAACTCAGTTCTTCCTTGATCGTTTCTAGTGGATGAATCGACATGGTGTAATTTCCACCCATTTCTACCACGATCAAATCGGGCTTAGCTGTTTCAATTTCAGATAAGATGATCGGTGTATTTGCTTTTACATCCCAAGGGGTATTCTTTACGGGTACGGGAGGAAGCGCAGGTCCGTTCGTATCTTGATCAAAATATCCGCACGCCGTTGGTTTTCCTGAATACCACCAACTCATGATGGATCCGCAACGAGCGTGAGTGATCACTTCAGCATTGGGAAGACCTCTTAATAATTGATTCATTCGAATGCCAAAGGGGCCTACGGTAGCAACACTGTGAGAATCCCCGAAATATAATATTTTTGCTGCTTGAGTATTGTTTGATACGAGAAAAAGGAGAGTCGAAAAGAGCGCTTTTTTCAACATGATTAATTCCAATTCACTTTCACTTCAACGTTTGCGCCTTCAGCACGGCGTAACTTCACATGACCATGTTTGCGACCGTACTCGAAAATATCGCGAGTCACTTCCACGTCTTGTTTACAATATTGGATGATCTTATCCATCTCGCCTGATTTCCACCATTCCACGGCCATCAACCCATCTGCTGATTTACCCACATTTAAAGTTCCTTGAGCAATCGTTTCCAGCTTTAGGTATTTCTGGCGGGTGAGGGTTTGGACGTCATACATGATATCAAATACATCTAAGCGGGAGAGATCTAATCCGTAGGCTTCCAATATCACGAGATCGAATCCTCGAATGTTGTAACCGATCACGAGGCGGTCTTCGCAAAGATCATTGAGTTTAGAAATTTCATTTTCGCGGTAAACGAGCATCTCTTGGGTTTTGCTATCGTAGGCGCAGGCAACTGAAATTTTCAGTTTATCTACGTGACCCCAGCCACCCACGTCTTGCACTAAATTTTGGGTTTCTAAATCTACGATCAGGTAATGTCTGTTTCTCAAAAACAAGCTTGAAGGAACTACATCTTCAGAGAAGGGCACTGCATTGACGTGCTTCCAATAGCTGGGATTTAATCTTACGCGTAATTTATCATTGTCAGCCATGTTGTCATTCACACTCATTCGAATCATTTCAATTGTCAAGTGCATCAGAATCCGTTAAAATCCCATTGAATCATGAAAAAACATCAGTCGATCCGTTTATTCAAAAACCCTATCCTTGAGTCGTTTACTCATGTGCATCCAAGCATTCCATTTATTCTTTGGATTCCAATTGTGCTTTACTTTATTTTTCAAGGATTGACCCAAACCAGCCTTAGTATCGCAGCAAATCTATTAATGATTATTGCAGGGTTGTTTGTTTGGACTCTCACTGAATATACAATGCATCGCCATGTATTTCATTTTGATGCAAAAAATAAGGTAGCGAAATACTTAGTCTTTTTGTTTCACGGCAACCATCATGATGATCCACAAGATCCCACTCGTTTAGTGATGCCACCCATCGTTTCCATTACACTTTCTATTCCTTTTTATTACTTTTTTAGATTTTTGGTGGGAAGAGAAGCTGGTTTTTCGTTGTTTGCTGGATTCATGATTGGCTACATGATCTATGATTACATCCACTTCGCGACGCATCACTTTACTCCGCGTACAAAATTTGGTAAATTCACCAAGGAAAACCACATGAAACACCATTTTATCCCTAAAGGGGCGAAATGGGGGGTAAGTACTCCTTTGTGGGATCACGTGTTTAAAACATTTAATTAGTGACTCAATCTGTAAAGTTATGTTAAGGATTATCGATCACTTAGAGAAAGCTCGAAAGGCAAAATAGTATGGTAAAAATTCGTCTCCAACGTTTAGGAGCTAAAAAACGTCCTCAATACATGATCGTTGCAACTACTGAAACTGCAAAACGTGATGGTAAATTTTTTGAAAAACTCGGATATTATTATCCAAAAGCGGTAAAAGCTTCTGAAAAATTACAACTCAACAAAGAAGCATTAGATGCTTGGATTAAAAAAGGCGCTCAAATGTCTTTAACTGTTGAGCAAGTGATTAAATCTGCAAAATTATAATTAGTCTTTTGATTTCGATTCACTGAAGTATTTGTAGAGTTTGGGTACAAAACACATACATCGGAGAGCAAATGGCTAGTGATCAATTAAATAACGAATTAGCGAAAATGGTTGAAGTGATCGCCAAGTCGCTCGTTGATTTACCTGAAGAGGTTTCAGTGAGTGAAGTCATGGGCGAAAACACTACAGTGATTGCGCTAAAAGTTGCTAAAACGGATATTGGTAAGATTATTGGCAAAGAAGGTAAAACCGCAAATGCGATTCGTACCATCTTGTTAGGTGCTGCAACCAAACTAAAGCGCCGTACAGTTCTAGAAATTGTCGAATAATTATTTTTCAATTTTCTTAAAGTTATATTTTAAAAAGCCGGGATTTTTCTCGGCTTTTTTATTTTAAATGAGTAAATCTTTTGAGTGAATCCTATGTTGAAAAAAATTCATTATCTATCATTGTTTCCAGAAACCATCCGTGAAGGTTTGAATCATAGTTTGGTGGCGAAGGCGCAAGCCTCTGGCAAAGTTGAACTTAACTTTGTACAGATTCGTGATTTTTCAAAAGATAAACATAAAACGGTAGACGATGTAGTTTACGGCGGCGGAGCGGGGATGTTGATTAAGGCACCCGTGCTGGTGGATTCATGGCTTTCAGTCAGTTCTTTTGAACAGAAGGCGCTACCTGTGGGTGAGCGTCCATATACCATTTTACTTTCTCCCCAAGGGAAATTGCTCACTCAAGATTGGGCAAAAGAATTGGTGAAAACTCACCAAGAGATCATTTTTGTTTGTGGTCATTATGAAGGGGTAGATGAGCGATTTATTGATCTATGCGTCGATGAAGAAATGTCGATCGGAGATTATGTTCTCACGGGTGGAGAAATCGCAGCCATGGTGGCGAGTGATGTCCTTATTCGATTATTACCGGGTACGGTTGGAAATCAAGATTCTATTTCTACCGATAGTTTAGAACAAGGATTACTGAAAGCATCTCAGTACACACGCCCTCGTGAATTCATGGGAATTTCAGTGCCTGAAGTTTTAACCAGCGGAAATCATCAAGCGATTGCCGATTGGAATGAACAAGAAGCACGCGAAAAAACCCGTAAAAAAAGACCAGATTTATATCATAAAATTTTAGAGAAATTTAAAAAATGAAAACGCCCTCAACAGATAAAAAACATAAAACGGTGGTGGTCTTACTTCATCATCCTGTTACCAATCGCAAAGGTGAAACCGTTGCCACCTCGATTACCAACATGGATTTGCACGATATTTCTAGAACTTGCAGAACTTACGAAATTGATCATTATTATTTAGTTTCTCCCGTGGTGGATCATCAAGAGCTCGTGAGTAAAATCATTGATCATTGGAAAAAGGGGAGTCAGGCGGAATGGCACCCTGATCGCGCCGAAGCTTTATCTAGAGCAAAGGTTCTCAGTTCTTTTCAGGATGTTAAGGATGAACTTAAGGGATTATATCCAGATTTAGCCTTAGAAGTGTTAATGCCGGATGCCCGCCCTTTACCCAACCAATTGAGCTATAGTGAAGCTCGTGAAAAATGGGAAAACGAGGAAAAATCGGGCATTAAGGTTGTTGTATTGGGCACAGGATGGGGTGTAGCCCCTGAGTTTTACTCTGAGGTTCATACCTATTTAGGGCCAGTTTACGGCCCTTTGGGGGCAAATGGATATAACCACCTCTCAGTGAGAGCAGCTGCAGCAATTATATTGGACAGGCTTTTTTCTAGTCAGAAATAAATCATGGATATTCTGATTAATTTTGGCTTGTCAGAACGTATCGATCTTGTTACTGATTATCACTTACACAGGAAAAAATTTTATGGCACAAAAGATAATTAAAAGAAAAACAGATAGAAAAGCGCAATACGATAACTCAAAAGGTATCGGTGATGCAGTATTCGCAATTGATGCAGCTCAAATGCGCAAGGATCTTCCAGACTTCAGTTCTGGGGATACCGTTAAAGTTCATGTAAAAATTAAAGAGGGTGAAAAAGAGCGTATTCAGCTTTTTGAAGGTCTCGTGATTGCAAGAAGAAATCGTGAAGGTGGAAAATCATTCATCGTTCGTAAGATTTCTCACGGCGTTGGCGTTGAACGTATTTTTATGGAAACTTCTCCAGTTGTTTCTAAAGTTGAGATCGTTCAAAAAGGTAAAGTACGTCGTTCTAAACTTTACTACATTCGTGAACTTGAAGGTCGTGCTGCTAGAATTGAGCGCGATGTTCAAACGAATCAATCTGCTAAGCAAGCAACTGCTGCTGCAGCAAAAATTAAATCTTAATTTAAACTGTTAAAGAAACAGTCATTAAGAATGGTTACAAAAAAACCCAAGCCTTTTCCTGATCTAGTATCGGAAGTTAGCTTGGGTTTTTTTCATTCTAATCCTTCAAAACAAAAAAAGATTATCGGTGTAGATGAAGTGGGTAGAGGTTGTTTAGCGGGTTCCGTGATTGCTGCCGCTGCATTACTGAGTGCTGATCAAGTTTTGGAATTGGGTTTTCTTCCTGATGGTAAGCGTGGTCGTTCATTTAAAAATAATCCGACTTCCTCGGATCATCCCATCCGTAGAATCCAAGATAGTAAGATGATTCCAGAAATTCATCGCGAAATGTTTCGAGATGCGGTGAAAAATTTTGCTGTGGGGTGGGCAATTGGTGAAGCTAGCGTGGAAGAAATTGAAGAGCTCAATATTTTGTATGCTTCTCATTTAGCGATGGAACGAGCAGTAAAAGCTTTAGAGAAGAAATTAAAAATAAAGGCCGATTGGATATTAGTCGATGGCCACATTGTTCCTCGAGCGTTTAAAGATCGAGGTGTGCCCTTAATTAAAGGTGATCAAAAATCACTCACCATTGCCTGTGCTTCCATTATTGCAAAAGTACATCGGGATCAAATGATGGCTGAATTAGAGCTCGTTTACCCTGGTTATGGGCTAATGAAGCATAAGGGATACCCAACTCCTCATCATAAAAAACAAATTCAAATATTAGGATCAACTCCGATTCACCGTAAGGGTTTTAAGGGTGCTAGCTAATTTCATCAGAAATGGGTTTAGACCAGTTCTTTTGAAGCCAAGAATAGTAATCTTTTTTATCAAGTTTCAATTGTAACTCACGTAGTAACCATGATTTTACAAACGCTGCCTCAGGCGTGAGATCTGAACACCAGAGTACTTTTTGTTTTTGTAAAATTTTTCCAGATGGGTAAGTTCCCATATTTTTAATTTCATCTTCTCGTTCAGTGATTGCAAAAATAGGAGTGCAAAGTTTCATCGCATTTTCTAAAAATGCTTGGAAAGGAATAAATTCAGTGGGTGCAGTTCCTGAGGCATAGAGATGGAGTAAAACTCCATCGAGTGTTTGTAGAAATTCTACTTGAGCCAGTGAACTAGGGAATTGAGGCGTTAGATTTAAAGGTAAAATTTGAGGAAGGGGTAATAAATCTGAAGAGCCTTTAAATTGAGTGAGGAGGGGCTTCTTGCTTGATAGTTTTGGAAGATGCTGGATGATCTCGTGATAATGGATTTCACTGCCAACGGTGGCAAGAGTTGGAAAACGAGGACTATCAAATGCTGAGAATTGTCTTGCACTCTTTTTCCTCACTCTTGAACCTAAAAATACCTGATCATGAAATGCAACTAAAGTTCGGTTTTGAAGTTCTTTTGGAGCCTGAGTTGCCACTTCAAGGGCGGTAATTAAGTTAGATCTGGCATCGTTGCGCAAAGTGGAGAGTGGTTTTTGTGCACCAGTAAAAACAATGGGAACTGGGCTTGGGGAGAGTAGATATGAAGTTGATGCTGCTGAATAAGCGAGTGTATCGGTTCCATGTAATACCACTGCTCCATCATAGATCTTCTTTAGAAATAGATTCTCATAGAGGTGTGAAGCTAATTCAAACCAATGTTCAGCCTGAAAGTGGCAGCTATCTAAATTATAAAGAACATGAACATCGCATTTGGCGATCTCATTCATTTCTGGAACTTGTGCGTAGAGCCAGTCTTTTAGTTCTTTTGAACCTAAGTTTTGAACTTCAAGGGTGGGGCCCATTCCGAAGGTTCCACCGGTAAAAATCACTAAAATTCTCTTCTTTTTGCTTTTTGTCTTTTGTAGCTTTGCCATACCAGAATTTATATGACATTTTTTGTCGTTTGTGATGGATTTATTCCATGAACTCACAAACACGCGTAATTTCTTTTCATTATACTCTCACCAATAAAGCCGGCGAAGTGCTTGACTCTTCACGTGATTCCAAGGAGCCATTCTCCTACATGGAAGGCGTAGGCCAAATCATTCCAGGATTAGAAAAGCCTATGGCTTTGCTCAATGTTGGCGATGTGAGAAAAATTGAAGTGGCAGCTGCGGATGCTTATGGCATTCACGATGCTCAATTAATTGTAGAAGTGCCACGCGCTAAACTTCCTAACTCTACTGAGTTAGCGGTAGATGATCAATTTCAAGCATCTGGTCCTCAAGGTGAAATGTTGATGTTCCGTGTTCTTGAGATCATGGGAGATAACGTGAAGCTTGATGGTAATCATCCATTAGCAGGCGAAGATTTAATTTTTGACGTTGAAGTGATGAAAATCCGTGATGCCACTAAAGAAGAATTAGCACATGGACACGCTCACGGCGGCGACGGCCATCATCACTAAAAAGGTATCCGACAACTTTTGGGTATGCATCGCAATATTTAAAAAGGCTCGAGTAATTACTCGGGCCTTTTTGTTTTGATTTAATGAATTTCATAGAATGATGACTCACACTTTACCTGACAAAAAAGCTCTTTTATTTATTAAACAACTATTATATAATGCGGAGAATGAAGCGCTCACTCACTATTTTGATAAAACCGATTCTGTTTGCTGTTGTAGCATTACTTTTGCCGCAAATTGGTTTTTCACAAGTTGTATCCACAGCTGAGTTTGAAAGAATTCGTGGCCCACAATTAGAAGAGTATTTTCGATCTGAGGCATTAAGATTAATAGATGTGGTGAGCGGAAATTCGATTCATTTAATGTCGATTCAAGGTGTAAATTTATCAGAACTACAAGATAAAATTAAAGGTATTCAAATACGATTCAGCATGAACATGATTGTGAATCGAATTAATGAACATTCAGATGATCCAAGCGAATTGCGATTTGGTGGTCATTATGCTCCAAATAAAATTCAAATCGCCTATGAAACATTTTCAGAATTGCAAAATTCAAATATGTTACCAGTTCTTGCCTTGCATGAATGTATGGGGGCATTAGGATATTCAGATCGCCTCTATGAAAAATCATTTGCCCTATATTTGTTAGCCAGAGCAGATGCATTTTCTCGTGAGAATCTTTTAAATTATTGGGTTTCAAATGCAAGTTTTATCAGTGAGCCAGTGATTTTTAGATCTACTCCCGTTGCATTAAATATAGGTGATGGAGGAGGGACTCAGGTGGGTGGAGGTGGTGATACCTTCACATTAAGATATAAAGGCCAAATCTTGGATTTATATGAGAAAAAAATAAAACACATGGGCGATCAAAAAAGATCAAAAAAATGGTCTGAATTTGCTACAAAATTGCAATGGGTTGATATAGAGCCATCAGAATATACACCTAATAAGAGTAACTTTTTTTATCGCTTAAATGGAAATGTTAGTGATTCTGATTTTAGAATTGAATATTCGAGTTTTTTAAATATGGATGATCCAGTCCTTGAAAATGAACAACACGCAGTGATTCAAGATTGGATGAAGATTATTGATGGAATTCCATTGAAAAATGGGTTTGTAAAACCATGAAGTTAAAAACTGTAGACTATGAAAAAGAAC
>CANBTI010000027.1 GCA_947372355.1 Bdellovibrionales bacterium
CGATAAGAGGTATTGGGAAACATGTGATGAATCACTTGAAAGTTTAATCCTCCCATTAAAAAATTAGTAATTTTACTATCTGTTCCAAAATCTGCACTGGTTTTAAGTTGATGGGTTAACCAGTCACTGTCAGGAGCTGAATCTTTAAAACTGGAATCCGAATGCACGTGAGCCACTTGAAAGATCAAAGTGAGAATGGATCCAAGACTCAAATGAAATAAAAAGATAAAAAACAGCGCTTGTTTCCAGCCGAATAAGTGTATCGGTAAAATATAGGTCAGAAAAAAACTGATGAATTTGAAAAAAACAATTCGCAACATCACTCTTGGTTTTGGTCTTCTAAAACTCTGGGTGGCAACTTTGAGGTGAATGAGCCGGCCTAAATCTTTTAAAGGCCAAACAACTGTGATGAGAGAGTAGAGTAGTGGAGTGTAGAATACCTGAAAACGGTGAAAATTCTTTTTAGGATGCTGAGTAGACATTCTAATCACGGGAGCTTCGCTGATATCTCCATCATGGCCAAATATATTCGTGTAATTGTGATGAAAGTGAATGTGCTTGATGTTGTAAAGATCTGAACTGATGCCGTAAATATCAAAAGTATAGGCCAGTAATCGATTAATAAGTGGGTTTTTGGAGTAATTTCCGTGGGCAGCTTCATGCATGACATTAAGGCCCATGATCAAAGTAAAAAATGAAAACACTAATATTAATAATGTACGATCGAAAAAACTCAAAGTTGCAAAAAGAATGGCGGAATATAAGCAAGCACAAATAGTTATCAATAAAGCTGCTTTGATCCAAATTTCAGTACTAGCAAATCTTCCATTTGAATCATGACTCAACATGGATTGAACTCTTTGTTTGAGTTCGATTGAAAAAGGAGATTCTTTTGTAAATACGATTGTGCTTTTCATGGCACTTGATTCCTGTTTTTATTGTGTGGATTTTCTGGCCAAAAAAGTTCTTTGCAGGAAACGCTTCTTGCCGTTTTAATCCATGTAAATAGACTCATTTCATGAGTTCCGGTGAAATCAATTTTATGTAAATGATAATGAGGGACATTGGGGTAAAGGTGATGCACACCATGTAAGTTAAAGTTGAGAAATACCCATCGGTCAATTAAGGGGTGAACTCTAAAGCTTCTCGTGTATGCATCTTGTTTACTGGTGGGCAAAGGAAGGATTTCTTTTCCTGCAGAATGTTCAAATTCAAAAAGAGCATGTTGACTGATAAAGGCCAAATCAGAAGTGATGAGCATGATACAAAATGGCAATAGGATCAATTTTAAGATCAAAGTTCCAAAGCAGATGAATAGAACAGTATAAGTAATCATCACAAAGGCGCTACTGAGTGAGCATTGTAATAATTTTTTTCGAGTGTTGATCGTTTCATCCATTCTAAATGATTTCAAAAAAAGCCCAGTAGAATTAAATATCGTAAAAACGGGGAAGAAAACCATGCGACAAAGATCGACAAGTTTGATGAGTGATGGTGAAAGTGGTTTCTCAGAGAAATCTTTTATCGATGGATCTTTATCTCCCCAGCCAGTCCATTTATGATGAGCAGAGTGATAATATTTCCAAGCATAAAAAGGAGCAATCACCAATAGAGAAGCCACTAAACCAACAAAAGCATTTATGTAACTGTTTTTGAAATAGGCTTGATGCCCGCAAGAGTGAAAAATAGAAAACCATGCCCAAAGCAGTAAGGAGTAAGTTAATTGGGAAGGGAGCCAAATCCAAAATTGGTTTGAACTTGATAAATAAAGTGTAATTGCCGTGAATATTGATATAGAGACAAACGAAATTAGCCCCCGAAGATTAGAGGCTTTATGAGTTCTATTTAATGAATTTAGTTTATTAGTTTTCACAATATTTCAAGCATTATTACATAATAAATATTGAAATACTATATCGAATTAGTTATAATCCGATTCATGAAAATGTCTAAGCGTCCGATCAAAATTATTTCCACAGGCTATTACCTTCCGAAGTTAATTGTTACAGGTTTAGATGTGGATAAGAAGCTTGGTCTAAAGCCAGGTGCTTCTGAAAACATGACCGGAATATCTGAGCGTCGTTATGTCACCGATGAAACGAACGCAAAAATGGGTGCTTATGCGCTAATGTCGGCCTTAGAGAAATCTGGAATCAAGTATGAAGATCTAGATGCAATTATTTGTGCCAGTGGAACGCAGGAGCAATCCTTGCCATGTACTGCAGCATTAATTCAAAAAGAAATGCAAAAACCAAAAGTTTTTGTTCCTTGTTTTGATGTAAATTCAACCTGCCTTAGTTTTGTAACGGGTTTAGATCTTGCTTCTTCTTTGATTTCATCAGGACGTTTTAATAAAGTTGCCATTGTTTCTACAGAAACTGCATCGGTTGGATTAAATGCAAATCAACATGAAGCCTACGCCCTTTTTGGTGATGGTGCTGCAGCAGTGATCGTTGAAAAACCATTAGAAACAGAATCCTGTGGTGTGATCCATGCTCACATGCAAACTTTCAGTGAAGGATCGGATTATTGTAAAATTGAAGGCGGTGGCACTCGGTTTCATCCTAAGCATTTTGAACCTTCATCTGAAAAATATTTGTTTTCCATGGAAGGTAGAAAGGTTTTCAAATTAGTGCTTGAAACCGTAAAGCCATTTTATGATGAAATGTTAAAAGATGCTGGTGTTACTCCAGATCAAATTCAACTCACGATTCCACATCAAGCAAGTGGATCGGGAATGGAATTGGTTCGTCGTAAACTTGAAATCGATAAATCAAAATACATGGATATTTTGTCTAAGCATGGAAATATGATTGCTGCGTCTATTCCACTCGCTCTCCATTACGCCATTGAGCAAGGTAGAGTAAAACGTGGTGATAAAGTATTGCTCATGGGAACTTCAGCAGGGATGTCTATTGGTTCAGTCATTTTTGAGTACTAGTGATGAAAACAATACTTCTTACTGGTGCACGTGCTCCGGTTACCTTGGATTTGGCTCGTGCTCTTTCTGATCAGGGGCATCGAGTGATTGCAGCTGAAAGCTTGAGCTATCCTCTTTCAATTCATTCAAATGCTTTTAAAAAGTTTTATACAATTACAGCTCCAAACCATTCATTGATCGGATTTCAAAATGATTTGCTCAAAATCATTAAGATTGAAAAAGTAGATGTATTAATTCCTACCTGTGAAGAAGCTTTTCACTTATCCATGATTAAAAATGAATTATCAAAGCTGACTACCGTGTTAGTGGATGATTTTGAAAAACTAGCTAAGTTGCATAGCAAAGTTGAGTTTAACACATTGGTGAAACAAGTGGGCTTAGCAGCACCACTCACGGAGCGAGTGCAATCCGTAAATGAGATGATTGCAGCCATTCATAAAATGCCTGGAGAAAAGGTTGTTTTAAAACCTGAATACTCTAGATTTGCTTCAAAAACTTTAGTCATTTCTAAAAAGGAGGCACTCGCTTCTGCTGCAACCGTTTTTAATGGTAAAGCTTGGACAGTTCAAGAATGTCTCATTGGAGTAGAGTATTGTACTTACTCCTTTGCCAAAAATGGGAAATTAGTTGCCCATGTTACTTATGACCACGAATTTACAGCGGGTAAGGGAGCTGGAATTTGTTTTAAATCCATTGATCATCCAGCGATTGAAAAGTGGATTACTCAATTTGTTCAAGCGACTAATTTTACCGGGCAGATTGCTTTTGATTTCATTGAAAATAAAAATGGTGAAGTTCAACCCCTAGAGTGTAATCCGCGAGCAACCAGTGGGCTTCATTTGATTTCTCATCATCCTCAATATTTAAATAGTTTACTGAACACTGTTGATGATGGTGAATTGGCCAAACCCAAAATTGGTTCAGAAGGCCAACTGAGATTAGCAATGCTCGTTTATGGTTTACCATCCATTCGTAGTTTTAAAAGTGCACTTTCTTGGTTAAGAATTTTTTTTACTGCAAGAGAAGTGGTGTTCTCACTTAAGGATCCAAAGCCGTTCTTAGATCAATTTGTTTCTTTCTATCTGATGATCAAAGTATCTAAACAAAAGAACATCACCCCTTTAGAGGTTTCTACCCAAGATATTGAGTGGAACGGGCCATGAGTTATTTTGTTACGGGCGCAACAGGTTTTTTAGGCGGTAGGTTAGTTGAAATTCTCCTTGAACGAGGCGAGAGTGTTATTGCTCTTGGTAGAAACTTGGATGAATTAAAGAGATTGGAAGCGCTTGGCGCAAGTATTGTAAGAGCAGAATTAACAGATAGAAAAGCATTGAGTGAAACCATTCCTGTCAATTCTATCATCATTCATTGTGCCGCTCTTTCTACCCCTTGGGGTAGAGAAGTGGATTATTATAAATCAAATGTATTGGGTACGCAGATTATTTCTTCAGTAGCCCTAGAAAAAAGTGTTCAGAGATTTATTCATATTTCTACCCCGAGTATCTATGTGGATCAAATTTCAAAAGAGTTGATCGAAGAATCAGATCCACTTCCGCGTACCATGATCAATCTTTACGCGAAAACGAAGCTTCAAGCAGAAATAGTGATTGATCAGCAAGTGGATGTGGGTTTGCCAGCAATTATACTCAGGCCACAGGGCATATTTGGACCAAAAGATACGGCGATTTTACCTCGTTTGATTCGAGTGGCTAAAAAAGGATTTATCCCAGTCATGAACGATCAGGTGAAGATTGATCTCACTTATGTGGATAATGTGGTGGAAGCAATTTTGTGTGCCATCGATGCCCAAGATGAATGCATTGGTGAAAAATACAATATTACTAATGATGAACCCATCAATCAATTGATCACATTAGAAACCATACTCAATCAATTAGGATATCCGGTAAAAAGAAAAATAATTCCTACCCAAAGAGCTTTGAAAATAGCATCTGCATTAGAATGGGCTTATCGAACCCTTCCTTTAAAAGGAGAACCTTTACTCACTCGTTATAGTGTTTGTACCTTAGCTTTCACGAGAACTCTCAGCGTTGAAAAAGCAAAACGTGAGTTAGGTTACGGACCAGTGTATACAATGCAAGAAGGACTAGAAAGGACGATCCCATGGTTCGCTCGATCACCTTCTTAGAAGCAGGCTATACAGAACAGCTTGAAAAATTTGTAAACCCATTAACTGGTAAGTGGAGAAAGATTAAATTCCCATCTACCGTTGCAGTGATTGAACATGCAACTGCTGGAGTAATATTATTTGATACCGGTTATTCTCCTCGTTTTTTTGAATCGACAAAGTATTTTCCCGAAAAAGTATATGCACTCATCACTCCAGTAAAAATTGCCCCTGAAGAAACAGCGATTGAAAAAATTAAAAAAATTGGAATTAAACCGGAAGAAATAAAATACGTAATTTTATCTCATTTTCATGCTGATCATATAGCTGGGGCTGCTGATTTTACAAAAGCCGAATACATTTACTCCCAACGCGAATTGAATTATTTTAAGAGTTTATCGCGGGTGATTCAGGTGAAGAATGGATTTATCGGAGGATTACTTCCCTTAGATTTAGAAACGAGAGCACTTCCTGCGGATGAGTTCCCAGTCCTGCTGCCTGATCTTGGATTGGGCTGGAGAGGTAAGGATCTTTTTGGAGATGAAAGCGTATTTGTAGTTCCACTGCCAGGGCACACGCTCGGACAACTAGGTTTATACATCAGGGATGTAAAGGGTAAAGATTATTTATTGGTGGCAGATGCTGCTTGGGTAACTCAATCTTATGAAAAAAATATTCTTCCGATGAGAATTGCTCAAGAAGTGTTTTTTCAAAGGGAAGAGTATCGTTCCACACTATCAAAAATTCACGAACTTTATTGTAAACATAAACAAGAAGGACGCCTTCAAATCGTGACCTGTCACTGTGATGTGGCATTCAATGAAATGACGAGAACTCATGTTTAAGCTCAAAATTTTATATTATTATTTACTCACCAAATTCTTTCGTCGCTTTAAAACGAGAGAAGCTTTAATGCGCTTTCAGGATCAGAAGATATTGGCACATTTAAAGTGGGTAAAAGAGCATTCTCCATTTTACCGTGAATGGAATGATGGCATCATTGATAAAAAAATCATGATGGAAAATTTTTCGCGTCTAAACACGGTTGGGATCGATCGCGACCAAGCATTTAAGGTGGCTTTTGAGGCTGAAAATAGCCGTGATTTTTCTTCTACTTTAAATGGAGTTACGATCGGATTATCCTCTGGAACGAGCGGTAACCGAGGCTTGTTTCTCGTTTCAAATGAAGAGCGAGCACGCCATGCTGGAACGATTTTGGCTAAGATTTTACCTCGTTCTATCTTATCAAAAAATAAAGTGGCATTTTTTATGCGTGCTAATTCAAATCTTTATTCAGCATCTCAAAGTTCCAGAGTTCAGTTCGAGTTTTTTGATCTTTTAAAAATTGTGGATGAGCATTTTTCAAGATTAAATGAATTAAAACCAAGTTTATTGTTTGCGCCTCCTTCTATGTTGATCCGCCTGGCAGAAGCTCAGGTGAAGGGACTCATTCAAATCAATCCGGATCGAATTTTTTCAATCGCTGAAACTCTCGATCCATTGGATCAAAAAAATATTGAACTTGGTTTTAAACAAAAAGTTCATCAAATTTATCAATGTACTGAGGGTTTTTTAGGCGCAACCTGCAGTGAAGGTGTATTGCATCTGAATGAAGATTGTGTTCGCATCGAACCCGAATGGCTAGATGAAACTAAAACTAAGTTTGTTCCAATCATCACTGATTTTAGTCGAACATCTCAGCCAGTCATTCGATACCGTCTCAATGATATTTTAACCGTACGGAAAACGCCCTGCCCATGTGGATCAGTATTGATGGCCCTTGAATGTATTGAGGGAAGATCCGATGATGTGATTTTCTTTTTAAATGCTTCTGATAAAAGGGTGAGTGTATTTCCTGATTTCATCAGAAGAGCAATTCTCACTGCCTCTGATCAAATTGAAGAGTATGCGGTAAGACAAAAAGTAGATGGTGAATTGAATGTGTTTTTAAAATTAAAAGAAGGTCAGTCCCGCTTAATTAAAAACTTAATCACAGAAGAAATAAATAAATTATCGCAATTGCTTGGAGCAAATGAAGCGATCATTCACTTTCATGATTCAATTCCTTTGTTAGAGGGTAAAAAGTTGAGAAGAGTGATGAGAGAGAATTAAGCTTAATTCTTTTTAACTTCTACTAATTCAAAAGAAGTAGTGGTGTTGCTTCTTGAGTCAACATTCACTGATTTAACCAATCCGAATAATACTTTGCCCATGTACTGATCAGTTTTCATTCCGCTTTGATCGGTTTTGATATGACAAACTTTAAATGTTCCTGCAGGAACAGTAACGGTTTCTATAGAAGCCATATCTGTAGGCATCTCTAGGCAATGATCCAAGATGTTTTCGGATTCATTCGCGGTATTCAAATCTGAACTTTCTGTAGATTGGCTCATTTCGGTTCCATTGAAAGATTCGGTAATTTTTGTGGTATAGGTGCCAAGTTGAGCGCTGATGGAAACGACTTCAATTTTATGCTCAATCACTTGCTGATAAGCGGGTGAAGAGATGGACAAATTATAGCGAACCATGTCGCCTACCACTAGGGTCGCTTGAGCGTAAGATGTGGTTAAAATTGCGGTTAGTACTAATAATGATTTCATAAATTACCCCTTTGCGGAAAAGGTATTGGGTATTAGAGTATTCGTCAATGTCAGTATTATTAAACGTTCATGAATTGCGCCATTCCTTTTCCCATCGTTCATTATTTGAAGGGCTGACTTTCAGCATCAATAGTGGTGAAAAAATTGCTCTCATTGGCCAAAATGGGGCTGGAAAATCGACTTTATTAAAGATTATTGCTGGAATGATGGAGCCCGATAGTGGGAGAGTCTCCCGCAGTAGGGGCCTCAAAGTTGGCTATCTTCCACAATCTCCAGTGTTCCCCAAGGGGCTTACCGTTCGTGAAGCTGTGTATGGAGGAATTTCTGCAGACTCAGTGAATCCCGATGATTGGGAAATTGTGGGTGCCGCGGAAGAAGTGATGTCTCGCTTGGAACTCAGTGATTACGCCGATATGAAGGTGGAAGCACTATCCGGTGGCTGGAGAAAAAAAGTAGCACTTGCTCATGAACTTGCTAAAAATCCCGATTTATTATTACTCGATGAGCCTACCAATCATCTCGATGTGGAAAGTATTTTATGGCTTGAGGATTGGGTAAACAATTCTCCAATAGCGATTTTGATTATTAGCCATGATCGTTCTTTTTTACAAGGTACCGGAAAACGGGTGATTGAAGTGGATCGCCGTAACCCAAATGGTATTTTAAGTGTAGATGGAACCTACGAAGATTTTTTAATTGTGAAGGCTGAATACATTGAAGCCCAATTATCCAGACAAGCCTCCCTTCAAAACGTACTACGCCGTGAAACTGAATGGCTTGGCCAGGGCGCAAAAGCCCGCACTACCAAACAAAAAGCTCGTATTGATCGTGCCGGGGATCTAGGCGATGAAGTAGGACGCCTCCGTGAAGTGACCCGCACACAAAAAGTTCGTCTTGAATTTGATGTGCTCGAGCGCTTACCAAAAAAACTAGCAACCCTTGATAAAGTGACTAAAAAATATGGTGATCGTACCTTATTTAGTAACTTCAGTTTAAACGTGACCCCTCAAACGCGTTTAGGGTTGATTGGATTGAATGGAGTGGGAAAATCTACTCTCATTAAATTAATCGTTGGAGATGAAAAACCGACTATCGGTACGGTTGAAATTTCTGATCGATTGGTGATTTCTTATTTTGAACAAGGTCGCGACACACTCGATCCAAAAATATCGGTAATGAGAACAGTTTGTCCTTCAGGAGAAACGGTAGAGTTTCAAGGACGTAAAATGCATGTGCGTTCCTACTTAGATCGGTTTTTATTTAGTGGAACTCAAATTGATGTGGAAGTTTCTAAACTTTCTGGAGGAGAGCAAGCTCGTTTACTGCTTGCTCGTCAAATGCTCACCCCATCTAACATGTTGATTTTGGATGAGCCCACGAATGATCTCGATTTACAAACTTTAACAGTTTTAGAAGATTGCTTAGCTGAGTTTCCTGGTGCGGTGATTTTAGTTACCCATGATCGTTCGTTCATGGATGAAGTTTGTAATCAAATTTTAGCAGTGCCTGAAATGGTGAATTTTGCAGACATTGATCAATGGGAAAAATGGTTCATTAAAGAGAGAAAAAAAGGCAATAAAGCCGGCGCAATTCCTCTTGTTTCTACTGCCTCAGCTCCAGTCGTTAAAACGGAATCACCGAAAAAGAAATTATCTTATAAAGAACAAATTGAATTTGATAAAATGGAAGGTTTGATCTTTGAAAAAGAAGAAAAACTCCATGCTTTAGAAAAAATTTCTGGATCCGATCAAGTGCTATCAAACTCGGTAGAGTTGATGAAAGTGACTGATCAAATGGGTGTGATTCAAAAAGAAATTGAAAAATTATACGCTCGTTGGACTGAGTTAGAGAATAAGACTAAATAAAAGTTAAACTTTATTTCATTCCGCAAGAAGGCTGATACCCAAGATAAGTTGGCTGCCAAATGAGATTCAATGCTCCTGGCACTGCGCAGGCAAATCGTTTAAAATTATTTCGAAACTTTTCGGATTCTGAATATTCTTCAATCAAATATTCTTGATATCTCTGCCATTGAAACGTTTCATTAAATTTATAAATTTTTGCAGTAGAATGCTCAAAATTTAAGGTTGCAGTGATGGAACCCATTTTTGCTGGAGGAGCATTCGCAAATAAAGAACACTGCTGTCTTAATGGAAATAAATCAAAGGGAAAGAGATTCAGTCCCAAATAGGGAAAGAGATGTAAGAATAGAATAATGCTAAAAAAGGTAAGTTTTAGTTTCAGTGAGATTTCTTTTGCTTGGCTAAACTGAATCGCGGTCCCTAAAAGGTAGGACAAAAATATCCAGGGAAGGGTATAAAGTGAAAAAAAGAATGATGATCCAAGGTGAATTAAAGCAAAAGATAAGAAGAGCGCGTAGAGAACAAAAGTTCGGATTTTAATACATCCTAAAAAACAAAGGATCAGAATTAGGCTCACTCCTATTTCAATTATCATTGTCGCTCTTGATAGAAGAACTCCTAGACTATCCCACTGTATTAAATGCCCACTCGTGAGTTGCGAATAATAATCAGAAAAATCTTGTATGGCTGTTCCCTGAACCAACCAAAGATTTAAATCCTTGTAGATCCCACTAAAGAAATAAAGCAGCAAACCTTGAGAAACCCAAAGGAGCGGTGTTACCCATTTTAGTCTTTTCGGCAACCATTCATGAATGAAAAAAAGAATTAGGGTAAACAAAAACAAAGAGTCACCGGCATGAGCCAAAAAGGATGTTCTGGTGTAAAGGCCATACTCAAAGACAATCAAAAAAGGCAGAAAAATTCTGGGACCTACATTCAGAAGAAACAAAGCCAACAATCCTAGGTGAACGACTAAAACAGTGCTGACCATTCCGCACCAATACGGAAACCATTGAATGATATAAAATGGAATGTACTTTAAGAAAACTGCAGAGCTCATTTCATAGACAAAAGAAGCTGGTAAAGGGCCATCCGGTAATAGAAAAACTTGTCCATGGAGGAAGAGTTGGAGGATTCGAAATATCCCCAGTGATCCGAGTAAGAATTTGATAAAATTTAAATTTTTACCCGAGAATTTCAACATAGTGGATTATTCTGCCACTTTCATTAAATTTCGAACAATTTCTTTGAGTGGACTATTTTTTATGCCCTTTTCGTATTCTCTAATCGAGATGATCAATTGTTTACGAAATTGTATAATTTTTTGATAAGCAGAGAATGGTTTTTCTAGAATTGAGAAATCGCAAGCTTTTTCAGAAAGTGTACTGCCGGTGAGACTAATGAGTATTGATTCAGCAGTTGCTCCGAGATCGATCTCTAGTGCAGATTTGATTAATATCTCAACATTTGAAGATTCATCATCATTGTGTTCAAAAAGCCATAATAAATCATAAAGATCTTTTTCGCTGCATCTGCTTACTAGTGTTGCGGCCTTCATTTTAAATAATGTTACTAGATCAACTAAGTTGATTTGTCCAACTTGGTGAAAAGTTCCTATATTAAATAGGTTTTCATCTAAAACCACATCAATGGTAAAGGCGTGTTTTTCAAAATTACAAAGAGATTGAAAATACTGTTTTGAATGTGAGTGAATGGAAAGTTTGGCCCCTAGATTTTGAAGCGATTCTGCAGCTAAAATGGCTGCTTCAAATGAAGTGGAAGATTTACAAAATAGATCAATATCATCTGATCTTCTGTGGCCAGAATAAAATCCTGAGAGTGCTGTACCGCCAACCAGTGCAACGTCTTTAATGTTTTGATTAAAAATTTGATGAATTGCCTTTAGGAGAGGTGGGGGAAGAGTTCTCTCTGCAGTTTTTAAATCAGGTTTAATTGTTGTAAATTTTGACATAAGTTTTTAATTTCTTTTCTTCGAACCGGATGGATGAATGGTGCGTATTGATCAAATTTTTTAAAAATCCATGAACCAAAAATTTTTTCAGCAGCTAAAATTCCAAAGACTTGAACGTATCTCCCTATGGCTTTATATTCTTTTTTTGCTAGCGCGATTGTGAAGGATTCCATTGATTCATACGATCGGTCCCAAAGAAGAAGTGTGCGATAGTTTTCTTTTTGCTCGGTTGTGAGTTTGCAAAAAAAATCTTTAGAAAGTAGCGCCGGTTCAACTTTCATTGCTTCTGCAATTTTTTGAACCGTATTCCATTCGGCATTGATCTGATTTAAATTTTTATGTTCTGCAAGTTTGAACCATTTAGAAATGGCCTGTCTGCTAATCCCCGATCTTCTAGCAAGTTCGGCTGGCTTGATTCGTTTTAGAAGGAGTAGGGAATTGAGTGTGCTGGCTAGCATATGCATTTATTGTGAGACTATTTTATTAAATTGTCAACTGAAGTTGACAAAATATTAAATTTATACTATAAAATCAATAATATATTTTTTTTTATTAAATTTTTACTAAAAATATACATAAATACATAAATACAGTAAAATGGTTTTATGAGTAACTCTAGATTATCTACTGATTTAGGCGATCCAAGGCTTCTGAAGTTATTAAAGCAAGAGGCTGCGCTGACGGATCAGTCTATTAAGGATGTTTTAGTGAAGGCCATTGAGGCTTATTTTGCGAATCGTTTAGAAAACAAAGCTTTGGCAAAAGCATCCGAATCGTTGTTTGAAGAGTGGAGTGATCCAAGAGATGCCGAGTATGACAACATCTAAAGTAGCGAAGCCTGGCGATGTCGTTCTGGTTCAATTTCCATTTACAGATCTTGAAAATTCAAAAAAGCGACCTGCTCTGGTTCTTCGAGAAACCAACTATTCTCGAAATATGCAATTAATCTCCATTGCGATGATTACAAGCCAAATTGAAATGCCTGAAATAGAAGGTGATTATTTGGTTAAAGAATGGAAGACCGCAGGGCTATTGCATCCTAGTCGCTTGAGGTTATCAAAAGTTGCAACATTAGAGGGTTCTCTCATAGTGAAGAAAATGGGAGATTTATCAGAGACTGATTTTAAAGGTATTTCTAGGTTGTTTAGAAAACTCTATCATGTGTGGTTAGCTTGAGGATGGATTGCTGATGCGCTACTTTTTTCAATTGTTTTTAATTTTATTAATTTTAACATCCTGTTCTCATAGTCAGATTATTTCAGATGGCGATGAAAAAGCGATACTTTCAAATATTCAGTACCAAATTAATTTGTCAGATAGAAAATTTATTTTGAAGGAAATAGGGGCTGCAAAAATTCTATTAAAGAAAAGAAGCTTCACTGATGAAGAGGTTTTGAGATTAGAAAAAGTTATAGAGCTCTATGTTGTATCCAAAGGATTATTTGATCATGAGGTTAAGTTGCCACCACGAGCAAGTGTTGAGCTTTTGTTGTCATCATTTTGCCTAGATCCAAGACTTTCTCCGCCAACTAATTCAGAGATTTTTTTATGGAAAAAAGAAACACCAGACATTCCATATTATTCTGAAATATTGAAAAGATCCTCAAAAAAACAGCAAGATGTTTTTCAGGAATTAATTTGGAATTTGAGGGAAGGTGTAAATTTTAATCAATTTCCAAAGCCTATGCAGTTATTGTTGAAGAATATAGATCCAAGCGTAGAAAGTGTTTTGAGACTAAAAAAACTAGAAAATAAAACTCTTCAAAAAGTAAAAGAAAAGCTAATAGAATTTACGGGTATTGATTCCGTTGAGAATCGATACCTATCATTCGAAGAAGTTAAATCAAACTTATCGAAACATGAAGTAAGCGAATTGAAGGGTCAGTTCAACTATAGTTCAGTCGATGGAGTTGATTCTGTTTACTCAAAAAATCTGAGTAATTCTTATAGTGGTCAAAGAGTAACTTTTGTTAATCCTGAGTCGATTTGGAAAAAAATAAATATTACCGAATATCAATTAATTCCTGGTCGATCAGAAATTCAAAAATTAGGTGTGTTTGCTGGTACAGATTCTGGGATTTCAAAGCTCATTGAAGATGCTTTAAAAGAATCAATCATTCGGAATTCGCAATATTGGTATTCTACAAGATTAAACTCAAGAGAATTGTCATTGATTCAAAAGTATCCTATTGAAGCTTTGAGTGTTTTTCTTCAGTCAAAAAAGGCCGAGTTATCAACATTAAAGTATTTTGGACAAAATGGAGAAGATAATGAATCTGATGCATTTCGACATTTTATGTGGGCTGGGCTTGTTACAGAGCAAGTTGGTGAAAATCTAGCTTTACAATTTTTAACAGCACATGAGCCTAACTTAACGAAAAACTTATCAGAAAAAATTAGCAACTCAACTAAGATGGATCTTCATAATAATCAAGTTGGAATAGTTGCGGCGAGTGAATTAAGAAAACGAAATGAGCTTGGTTGGTCAAATTTGGAAAAAAATGGAATTCAGAAATTGAATGATGGCACTTTGATATCAATCGAAAAAAATTCTAAAATTAAATATGGAAATTGATAAAAATGATAAGACTTCAGTATAAAATTGGAATTTGTGTGAGTTTTATTTGGGTGCTTTTTGCTATCTGGGGTTGGCCAAGATTTAGACATGAAAATATTATTAAAGATGAATCAGTTCCCTTAAACCAATTTCTAGAGAGGTTAGATGGTTCTGAGAAGTTTAATGCAAGTAAGTTTCGTTATGGAACTGAAATTGTTCGTTTATCGATGATGAAAGATTTAATTAATGACGAAAATTATATTAAAAAAACAAATGATCAAATCATTGATGAATTAGGCCAAGGAGAGGAGGTTGGTATTGAAGGCCAAGTGTATTATCTGATAAGAGGTGCGAGAAAAGAGTGGAATGACAATGCAGAATATTTTCTAACTTTTGATTATGGCAAAAATGGGGTTGTTCATTCACCAATTGTAGTTAGACGGTGCTGCAAGAGTCCTTATGCAACATATCTTTATGTTAGGTTGGGAATGAAGCTAAAACAAAATTTTAAATAACTCTTCTTGTTCTCACCGAAGTTTTAATTGCTTGAATGGAGTTGATCAAATCATCCGTAATGGGCTGATTGAGATCCACCACTAGATAACCGATTTCGCTATCGGTGTGAAGTGATTGAGCCTGAATATTTGCACCGTATTCAGATAAAATGCGATTGATATCCTTCAATACGCCCTTTACGTTTTTATGCACGTTACTCAAGCGAGTGGTATCTCGTGTAAATGGAATTTCTACTTGAGGGAAATTCACAGCATGAAGAGTGGATCCGGTTTTCATGAATCTGATGAGTGTGGATGCCACTTCACGGCCGATATTCACTTGTGCTTCTTCAGTTGCACCTCCGATGTGTGGCGTGAGGATTACGTTTTCTAATCCCTTCATTGGAGAGTTAAAATTAGGAATATTGTTTTCTGGTTCTTCTGGATAAACATCAATCGCACAACCGGCAAGATGTTTGGATTTTATTGCTAGTTCTAGAGCAGGAAGATCCACTACATCACCGCGAGCGTTATTGATTAGGTATGATCCGGGTTTCATTTGTTTTAATTCAGTTTCGCCAATCATGTTTTTGGTAGTTTCAAGAGCTGGAACATGAATCGTTACAAAATCAGAAGCTGAAAGTAATTCTTCTAAAGTGGAAAGTGGTTTTGCATTTCCAAGTGGAAGTTTTGAAACCACATCGTAATAACAAACGCGCATTCCCATCGCTTCCGATAACATCGAAACTTGTGTTCCGATATTTCCATAGCCGATGATGCCCAAAGTTTTCCCACGCACTTCATAACATTGAGCGGAACTTTTATTCCAAATGCCTTGATGCATTTCATTGTTGCGAGTTCCAATTTTTCTAGAAAGCATGACAATTTCTGAAATCACCATCTCTGCTACCGAGCGAGTATTGCTAAAAGGAGCGTTAAATACTACCACTCCATTTTCTCTGGCTGCCTTTAAATCTACTTGATTGGTACCCACGCAGAAGCACCCAACTGTAGTTACACTTTTTGCGGCTTCGAAAAATTTTGCAGTGAGATAAGTTTTGCTGCGAATACCCAAAACATCATATCCAGGAAGCTTTTGAATGAGCTCGTCTTCAGTTAACGCGCCTTTGAGGGTATCTACATGAAAACCTTCTTTTAAAAATAGGTCACGTGCGAGGGGATGGATGTTTTCTAGCAAAAGTACTTTCATACTCATAGAGTCTACCGTTATGCTTAAAAAATGCCAGTATTTACGGATAAAAAATTTAAGTTAAACCTCGAGTTTCAGCCCACTGGTGATCAACCTTTGGCGATTGAGAAATTGGTAAATGGGATCAATGAAGGCAAAAAGGGCATGACCCTGCTCGGTGTTACTGGTTCGGGTAAAACCTTCACCATGGCCAATGTGATTGAAAGAGTGGGACGTCCGACTTTGATTCTTTGTCCCAATAAAACTCTCGCGGCCCAAGTTTATTCTGAGTTCAAATTTTTCTTTCCAGAAAATGCAGTGGAGTACTTTGTTAGTTACTACGATTACTTTCAACCTGAAGCCTATATCGTAAATACTGATACCTACATTGAAAAAGATTCTCAGATCAATGAAGAAATTGATAAGCTCAGACATTCTGCCACTCGATCATTGTTAGAACGAAATGATGTGATCATTGTTTCATCGGTTTCTTGTATTTATGGTTTGGGTAGCCCTGAAGCCTATGAGGGGCTCATTTTGTATTTAGAAGCGGGTAAGGAATACAATCGCCAAGATATTTTAAAAAAATTAGTAGAGATTCAATACAAAAGAAATGATGTGGATTTCCATCGAGGAACTTTTCGTGCGCGTGGTGAAACCGTAGAAATTTATCCAGCATACGAAGAAGAAGTGGCAGTGAGACTCGAATTTTTTGGAGATGAACTCGAAGCGATTTCAACTTTTGATCCCCTTCGTGGAACTCGTATTGATAAAATTCCAAGAGTAACGATTTATCCCGCCAGCCATTATGTAACAACAGCGGATAATCGCAAGCGAGCAATGGAATCCATCCGTGTTGAATTGCGTGAACGTTTGATTGAACTCAAGAGCCAAAATAAATTAGTGGAAGCTCAACGGCTAGAACAAAGAACGATGTTTGATCTTGAAATGATGGAGCAAATTGGATTTTGCCAGGGGATTGAGAATTATTCTCGCCATTTAACCGGAAGAAATGCTGGAGAATCACCACCAACACTTGTGGATTATTTTCCAGATAACTGGTTATGCATCATCGATGAAAGCCACGTCACGGTTCCTCAGATTGGTGGAATGTATCGAGGCGATCGCGCCCGTAAAATGAATCTCGTAGAACATGGATTTAGGTTACCTTCGGCTTTAGATAATCGACCGCTGAATTTTCAGGAATGGGAAGCGGGACTCAATCAATGCGTTTATGTTTCAGCCACTCCGGGCCCTTATGAATTAGAACTCACCAAAGGTGATATTGCTGAACAAGTGATTCGCCCTACAGGGTTGCTCGATCCAATTGTGGAGGTGCGAGGAGCACAAAATCAAGTGGATGATGTGTTGATGGAAATCAGAAAGCGCGTTGAATTAAAAGAGCGTGTGTTAGTAACCACACTCACGAAAAAACTTTCTGAAGATCTCACTAAGTTTCTCACCGAGAAAGGCATCAAGGTTAAATACCTTCACTCTGAAATTGTCACTCTCGAACGAATTGAAATTTTACGAGATTTACGATTAGGTGTATTTGATGTGTTAGTGGGAATTAATCTTTTGAGAGAGGGATTGGATTTACCGGAAGTTTCACTCGTGGCGATTTTAGATGCGGATAAAGAAGGCTTTTTACGCTCAGAGCGCTCGCTCATTCAAACGATCGGTCGTGCGGCCAGAAACTCAAAAGGTTATGTGATTCTTTATGGTGATCGCGTAACTGATAGTATGCAAAAAGCATTGTTTGAAACTAAACGTAGAAGAGGCATTCAAGAGGCCCATAATTTAAAAATGGGAATCACCCCACAATCGATTAAAAAGAAAATTGCTGATTCATCCTTTCATGTGGATCCGAGTGATGTTTTCGGACAAGGACTTTGGCCTTCAGCTGCAGCAGCGATGGCTGCCAGAGATAGTAAGAAAGAGAGCAGACAGGCCAAATCTATTAAAGGATTGCAAGATCAAGTGGGAGCTCAATTGCGTGCAGCCCTGGGTGGTAGTGATGCAGTGATGCTTGATTATACCGATGAGTTTTCTCGAGTGGAAGCAGTCAGAGCGCTCCTCGGCAGCCGTTTCACCACTCTTGAAAAAGTGGGTAGTGTGGTGAAGAAAATGGAAGCAGAGATGAAAGAGGCCGCTGTTAACCTTCAGTTTGAGAAGGCAGCCGAGTTGCGAGACGTGATTAGAAGAGTGAAAACATTGGCGCTCAGTATCTGATACTAAATCTTGATGGGTAAAATATACCCAGTATATATTTATGCATTGAACGTTAAATCTCTATATAATTTATATTAGCGTTTGCTGTTATAAAACTTTCTCTATGAAACTACTTTTCACTCTCACAATTTTTATTTCAGTTTTTTCTTACGCAACTGATGATTGTAATTTCGTGCGTTTGGATCGTAATGGCGGATCCATGCAAAATGTTAAGCCAACGAATCAAAAAACCCGTGGAATTTGCTATGCAGTCACAGCCGAAGCTATGTACGACGCGTATCGATTGAAAAAAAATCCCAAAGGAAAACTTTCATCCGCTCATCACGCAGCATTATTGCAAGAAGTTGAAATGAGTAAAAAAAATGTTGAAAAGATCAAAGAGTCTGGCGGATGGATGGATAATACTTTTGATCAGCTGGTTAAGTATGGGGGATGCGAAACCGAATATTTCTCAAAGAAATATGATTTAGATGAAATTGAAGATAAATTACAAGAAGTTTTAAACTTGAAAAAAAATATGAAGGTAGTGGAGTACTCTTAAAACTTAAAAGAGTAGATGAACCCCCATATCATGGTTTAGAACAAATGGAGAATGCTACTTTAAAAATTCAAAAGAAGCTAAACAAAGAAATCTCCTATTCAAAATACGCTCAAAAAAGCGAACTTGCATGTATTTCAAATAATTTGAAGGAGATTGTTCCCAATAATACGGCAATTCAAGAAGTGATATCGGCATTAAAAAGTGATGATAAAAGTAAATTTGTTAACTCGCTTAAGTTTTTTGGGTGTCCACCAAGTAAAAGAACAAAAGTAGAAAAAAAAATAAGATTAACTTCTTTGTTTAATACTGACGAACACGGGAAGCCGTTAGTGAAGACAAAAGTAAAAGAATTAAAATCATTTGTAGATGGATCTTTAAATCAATTAGGAATGCCGGTTGGAATTAGCTATTGTTCCAATGCTGTTGTGGCTGATACCGATCAAGAGCCTGATCATTGCGGCCCCCATGCCTCACTTATTATTGGAAGAAGAAGAAGTGTAAAAACAGGACATTGCCAATACTTAGTGAGAAACTCATGGGGTAACTCATCTGTTTCCCAATATAAAAAAGGAATTGATGTGGATGGTCCAAATTACTGGATTGATGATAAGGAAATAATTTCTGCAACAATGTATGCAAGTAAGATAGAAAAGAATTAAATTCCCTTTTAAATACTCACTCCAACTTCCCATGCTTCTCGGATTGCTCTTTTAGCATCCACTTCTGATGCTAGTTTTGCGCCCCCAATGAGTGAAAATGATTTTCCATTTTTTTCGAGAACCTTCACGAGAGAGTTTTCTGAAACCTGACCAGCGCAAATTACAATTTGTTTGGCTGGAATTAATTTTAATTCGTACTTTTTATTTTTAACCCAAAGACCTTCATTCGTGATTTCTTGGTAAGAAACTTGATTGATGTAATCCACTCCAGATCTCTTCAAGGTTAAACGATGAATCCATCCCGTGGTTTTACCTAGTCCACGGCCCATGATTCCTTCTTTTCTTTGTAAGATAGTGATTTTTACAGATGAAGGAGTGGGCACATAATTAAAATCTAATCCGCCACGGAGTTCTGGGTGAATGCCCCATTCTTTAAAAAACTCTTCTTTAGTTTCAGGAATTTTTCCAGAAGCAGCATGTTTCAAGATCGCGGTAGTGGTATCCACTCCAATTCCGCCTGCGCCGATCACGGCAATGGAAGTTGCTGGAATGATGCTTCCATCTGCCAATCCTCGAATGTATCGATCGTAATAGTAAACCATTGGGTTTTCAATTCCTGGAAGATCGAGTTTACGAGGGGACACTCCAGCTGCAATCACGACATGATCAAATTCTGATAATTCTCCGGAAGCATTTTCTTCATTGATAGTGGAATTAAAAATTATTTTACCACCCAAATTTTCAATCTCATGTTTCCAGTATCGAATACTTTCACGGTAATCTTCTTTACCAGGAATCATGGCAGCCAAATTAAATTGTCCACCGAGTTCTGTTCCTTTTTCAAAAATGCTGACTAAATGACCACGCTTTAATAGAATTAGTGCCGCATTTAATCCCGCCGGGCCAGCACCAATCACTGCAACTTTTCTTTGTTTAGTGCTTTTTTGAGAGAGTTCGGTAAGCCATTTGGTTTCTTCCACAGCGCTTGGATTCACCAAGCAACTCGCTTTTTTATTTTGAAATATATGATCTAAACATGCTTGATTGCAGGCAATGCAAGAATTGATGGAATCAGCATTGCCTGATTTTGCTTTTTCTACAAACCTGGCATCAGCTAAAAATGGACGAGCCATGGAAATAAGATCTGCGCTGCCGCTAGCGATGATTTCTTCCGCGATTTCTGGAGTATTGATTCTGTTGGTTGCAATGATAGGAGTTTTGATTTCTTTTTTTAACTTTGCTGTGAGCTCAACAAAGGCTCCACGAGGTACCATCGAAGCAATGGTTGGAACTCTTGCTTCATGCCAACCAATTCCAGAATTGAAAATACTCACGCCAGATTTTTCGAGCATTTGAGCAAGCGCAATCACTTCATCCGGTGTTGCACCTTTTTCAACCAGATCCACTACCGAAATTCTAAAAATGAGGATGAAATTAACGCCTACTTTTTCACGTGTACGTTCTATAATTTCAGTAGCAAAGCGTGCGCGGTTTTCAAAGCTTCCACCATATGCATCACTTCTACGATTGGTGCGTTCGGATAAAAACTGATGAATGAGATAACCCTCTGATCCCATGATTTCAACGCCATCGTAGCCTGCTTTTTTTGCATTCAAAGCAGCATTTGCAAAATCTTCAATGGTGGAGCGAACCATGAATGTTGGCATTGCCAATGGAGTAAATGGAGTAATCGGTGATTTAATTCTAGAGGGTGCAACGGATAAGGGGTGAAATGAATATCGTCCGGCATGGAGCAGTTGTAAGCAAATCTTGGTACCGGTTTGGTGAATCGTTTCTGTCAATTTTTGATGAGCACGAATCATCTTCGTAGAATTAAATGATCCCGACCATGGGGTGAGTCTGCCGAGTAGGTTTGGAGAATAACCACCGGTGATGATGAGTCCTGCTCCGCCGCGAGCACGCTCTAAAAAATATTGGGTGAGTTCTTCAATGTTACTTATTTTATCTTCTAATCCTGTATGCATGGATCCCATGACAAAACGGTTTTGCAGGGTGGTGAATCCAAGATCAAGCGGGGTGAAAAGTTGCGGATAATTTGTATTGGAAGCCATAAAACGATGATAGCACTTTTTTATAGTCTGCTATATCGTTTTAGTATGAAGCAACTACTGATCATTCTCTCTTTATTCGCTATTTCTGCGTCATCTCAGGCCTCGGTATTTAAGTTTAGATTACTTTCTGATCCTACGACATTGGATTGGCACATCGCGAGCACCTCTGTTGAAACTCCTATTTTAATGAATATTATGGAGGGACTAACCGAAGTGGATCAAGCCCTCAAACCTAAAGGTTGTTTGGCTGAAAAAGTAAGCATGAGCAAAGATCAAAAAACTTATACCTTCGTATTGCGCAAGGGCGTGAAGTGGTCGGATGGGGTGCCGCTCAAAGCACAAGACTTCATTGAAAGTTGGAAACGATTGCTCACTCCCGCAACCGCAGCTCCTTATGCCTATTTGCTTTACGATGTAGTGGGAGCTGAAGATTTTAATAAAAGTAAGACCACCGATTTTTCAAAAGTGGGAATGATCGCAAAAGATGATTCTACCATTGTGGTGACCTTAAAAAAACCAGTTGCCTACTTCCAATACCTCACAGGCTTTTGGCCATTGTTTCCAATTCGTAAAGATTTGATCGCTTCTTTGGGTAATCAATGGACGAAAGCAGGAAAGCTAGTCACCGTTGGTCCGTACATGCTTGATTCCTATCAGGTTCAAACTAAAGTGATCATGAAAAAAAATCCTCATTACTGGCGTAAATCCGGAAGTGTGACTGAGGCAGTGGGTTTGATCATCAAAGATAGTGCAACGGCGCTGAATGTTTTTAAAACCGGTGGTATTCAAATGATGCAGGATTTTTCTCCTGATGATTTAAAGATGGCGCGTCCGATGCCAGAATTTAAAACTTTTCCGTATTTAAAAACCTATTACTTGGCATTTCGCGTGAAGGGATCTGTTCTTGAAAATAAAGATCTTCGTTTAGCAATCGCTCATGCCATTGATCGTAAGCCTATTCCAAGTATTTTAAATGGTTCTCAAAAAATGGCGAGTACGATCATTCCTCCAAAAGTGGCTGGCTATGATGCAAAACTCGCACTTCCGTTTGATGTGGCAAAAGCAAAAGAATATTTGAAAAAATCGGGGATCGATCCTGCGCATGAAAAAATTGAATTCATCGCCCGAAATAGCGAGCGCCCCAAGATCATTACGCAATACATACAAAGTGAATTAAAAAAGAACTTGGGTTTACTCAATGTTCAAATTTCACTATTTGATCATAAAGTATTCCGCAATCAAATCACCTCTGGAAATTTCCCCATGATGTTGATGGTGTGGGCTGCTGATTATCCGGATGGAGATAGTTTCATGGGATTATTTGAATCCAATACCGGAAACAATCTCACTCATTATTCAGATACAAAATTTGATGAAGATATCAACAAAGGCCGTGAAGACTGGAATTCCTTAAAGCGCGAAAAGCTTTATAAAGAGGCCCAAACCATTCTACAAATTAAAGATGCAGCAATATTGCCACTCTACTATGAAGAGAATGAAGTGCTGGTGAGCAAAGAAGTAAAGGGATTTGCAGTGAATCCAATTGGTTATTATTTTTTGAAAGATATCGAGTAGGAAAGAATGATAAAAACAGGGTGAATTGCACGTGGGAAACTTTAACGTGCAATTCACCCTGTTTTTATCATTATTACGCGATATCTTTATAAAAAATAAAAACCATTGGAGCGGGACAATGGGGTATGAAGAGGGGATCGGGGATGAAGAACATAATAATAATTTTGATTTTTGTTTTTTTGGCTCCGATTGCACATGCTGAGTTTAAAGTTGAAATTCGTACGAGTAAAATTCATGGGTTTTATGACTTTATCGAAACGATTTCAGGAAAACCTCATCATTCAGATATCATCCTCAAATTTTTCCAAGAGAGTGTCTACAATGATGCAAAAACAAAACAATGGATCAGTGAGATTCAACATGCTCAAGAATCAATGCCAGGGTTTTCATTCAACGGATTTCCAAGTTCACGTAAGTCGGGTGCTGATGTTGAGCTCCTTTTTGATATTCAAAGTATTTTTTCCAAAGATTTAAACGATTTCAGCACTCGAACTTTAGGAATGATGCCCGAATCTGATCACGCCCATTTTTTTGCAGCTGCTAAAAATATTTTACCTATTTATGAAAAGTTGATTTGGAATCCATCTTTTGCAGCCTTAACCCAATATAAAAAAAAATTGATACAAGTTTCAAAAAAAGCAAAAATCGATGAGTTATTCAAAAAAGCGGTTCAGTTCTACGGCTCTGATTGGCCTAACGATCAACCATTTGTTATCTCTTTATACCCAACCCCTGGTAAAAAAGGTGCGACTTCTTCATCTTCCTTAGGTGCTACTGAATCAGTGGGTGTAATGATGTCAGATCATGATTTTGAGGGAACTTTTGGGGTGATGTTTCATGAGCTTTGTCATTCTTTGTATTCTGCTCAACCGATTGATTTTCAATTTAAATTAGAAAAAATGTTTTTGAATCTAGATTCTAACTATTCGGCCGGCACCTACCGATTGTTAAACGAAGGATTAGCCACTGCGCTTGGAAATGGTTATGCGTTTAAGTCTGCAACTGGAAAAATAGAAAGTCATTCCTGGTATAATAATCAGTATATTAATGCTTTTTCTAAGGCAATTTATCCGCTGGTTGAAGAGTATTTGCAAAAAAATAAAACTATTGATGAAGAATTTGTTAAAAAATCGATTAGTGTTTTAGAAACAACTCAGTCGAAAATTTTAAATGAATATGATTTTTTTATCCAGTGGCTTCTCATGGCCCACGATGCAAAAACCGTAAACACTAAAACTTTGCGGGAAATGACTTCAAAAGAGTTTCGAATGAGTTCTCGTGATATGAACTCACCCATCAACACCGATGAAACATTAAAAATGGTGACATCCAGTCGTGATGCTTTGTTTGTGGTTTTTTCTTATGATGAAAATAAGCAGTTAGAAGCGCTCTCTGAAAAAATTCCATTTGTGAAAGAACACTTAAAGGAATTAAAATCTAAAAAAGAGGATTACGTTTATTCTGCGCTTGATTCAAAGGGTAGGGCTTTTATTTTTATCCAAGTGAGTAATGATGAAGGCTTCTCCAAAGCAATCAAAGCCATGAAAACTGCTAAAAGAATCAATCCCGAAGTTCCATTCATGATTTTAAAATAAAAAAGGGAGTGTGAATTCCGCGTTAAAGATTCCTACGCTAAATTCACATTCCCTTTTTTATTAATTCTTAGAGTTGTTTTTCGTAAATTCTCCAGCGGCGATAAAGTGGTGCACCCATGTCTTGCCATGGTTTATTCATTCCTACGTTATCTTCTAAAATCCAAGAAGCTTCGCCACCCAAGTAACCGAATTTATTCGCACGTTCAAATGCTTCATAGGTGAATAATGCAAAAATACCTGAACCTTGAAATTCTGGCTTCACTCCTAAAGTGATAACGCGAACGGTTTTCAGCATTTTTTTACCGATGAGAAGTTTGAAAATTCCGGTAGGGAAAAGTTTTCCGTTAGGAATGCGTTTTAAAATATAATTGAAATCAGGCATGGCAAGCATGAAGCCGGCTGGTTTGCCATCCACTTCAGCCATAAAAGCCATCCGAGGATCTAAAAACATTTTCATGTCTTTTGCTGCGAATTTGAATTCTTCGTGAGTCATGGGAAAGAAACCCCAGTTTTTTTCCCATGCTGAATTGTAAATCTCAAAACATTTATCTACTTCTGCATCAAAGTTCTTCACATCGAAATCGCGAAATTTTACATTCGAGTTTTCTGCGCGTAACTTTTTAACGTAGTTTTGAACTTTTTCAGGAAGCTCTACATTCTTTTCTCGAGCCACAAAGTAAGCCACTAAATCTTTAGCTTTAGTGAGGCCGTAATTATCGTGAAGAGTTTCATAAAATTTTGGGTTCCAAGTGGTCATGCAAGTAGGATGTTGGCTTTGTCCGCGAACCAGTAATCCACACTCATGATTGGTGGATGGATTCATGGGGCCCATCATGCTGGTTAGACCACGAGGTTTAAGCCAAGCTTCTGCAGCTTTGAATAATGCGTTTGCAACTTCCTGATCATCAGTGCTTTCGTAACAACCATAAAAGCCTACCTTGTCGTTATGAAATTCATTGTGTGCTGGATTTTGAACTGCAGCGATTCTGCCAACAATTTTGCCATCTTTTTCAGCGATGAATAATTGCATGGTGGCGCGTTTGAAAAATGGATTTTTTACCGTATCGAGATTTTCGTATGCTGCCATACGAAGAGGTGGAACCCATTGTGGATAAGTTTTTTGATCGTAAAGTTTCCACATTACGTCAACAAATTCATCGGTACCTTTTTTTCCTGAAACTTCACGAATGGTAATTTTACTCATGTCTGTATTTTCCTTATTACAGACGAAGTTAATTCAAAAGTGTGAATTTTCAAATCAAAATGAATTAAAGTCCCGCTGTTTGCATTCCAAGAGAGTTTTGAGTTGCAGAAACAAGATTGAAACCTTTGGCTTTCATTGCAGCAAGTGCCGAAGAGAGGTAAGTTCCGATATTGTACTCATCGTAGCCTGCATCGTGAATTCCAACTACCATTGGAACTCCAGAAGAGTTAATAGCTAAAATAGTGCTACCACTATTTCCTGGTTCAGTATCACAAAGGTGAGTGAATTGAGTTTGTGAGTTACTAACTGCATTAAGTTTGCAGTATTGTGACCACTCTAATGGACGACCTTGAGGATATCCAAAGATGGTTAATTTCGTTCCATTAGCAGCGCTCATGCCAGATTTTGAAATTGGAAGGGCAACCGATGGTGCTTGATCTACTTTAAATATTGCAAAATCTCTTACATTTGTTTTTTCAGCATAAACAACCGTGGTGCATTGGCTTGCTAAAGTAACCACTGGTTTTGGAGATCCAGTTTCAGGAGATCCGCGGTATCCCCAGTAAACTTTAATTTTTGAACATTCTTTATTGGCTAGCACGCCTTCTTGTCCTTCAGGCAAAATGCAGTGACCTGCGGTGATCACGTATCCATTACCAATGTGGGTTCCTGTGCAAACACCTTGACCAAGTGATACGATTCCAAATGCATCAAGATACTTGCGGAGGCCTGCATCAACATTTGATCCATCTTTTTTAACTTTGATGAGATTGTTCTCACCCATAATTTTTGTTTGTTGGCTGGTATAAACTGAGTCTTGCTTCACCGCTGAAATTGCTTCAACAGAAGGACTTGAGTTTTTACCGCATGCACTGAGAGCGATTGATAAACTGATTAATGCGCTTAGTTTTTTCATCTTGATCCCCTTTTCATCCCCATTTCCCGGAAGCGTCATGCGTTCCGAGATGTCAAACATCAGACACCATCTCCGATTAGTTTAAAAGATTATTATTCATTATTTAAACTGATACTAACGCATTTTGTCACCGCAATGCTTCTTGACCACTTGAAGGGCTAAGGTCAGCATTATGGGTATGAAGAACTATTTGTCCCTTGTTATCGCGATCTTACCTTGTTTTTTATCGGCTGAAGCATGGTCTGCACCTAAAAACTACTCATTAGGAGTGGTGTTGGTGGTTGATCAGTTTAGAGCCGACTATTTGATGAGATTTGAAGAAAAGTTCCTTCCACCTTCTGCAAATGGATTTCGTAACATCATGAAGGGGGCTTATTTCCCTTTAGCGGATCATGGATTACTCCAAAACATGACTGGTCCGGGACATGCGGGAATTTTAACGGGTTCTTATCCTTACCGAAATCAAATCTCCATCAATTGGTGGTTTGATCGCAAAAAAGATAGCGCTCAATATTGCGTTCAAGACGATGAATCAAAAATTATTGGATCAAGTGGAGTAGTGACCACTGCGCCTTTTGGAATTTCTCCTAAAAATTTAAACGCAACTACAGTAGGCGATGAATTAAAAAATATTGATCGTCCTTCTCGTGTGGTGAGCATTGCGCTGAAAGATCGAGCCGCAGTGTTGATGGGGGGGAAGCGTGCGGATGAGGTGTTTTGGTTTGATGATAAAAGTTGCCAATGGGTTACGAGTGAATATTACATGAACTCTTTGCCAGAGTTTGTGAAAAAACAAAATTCACGAATCACGCCGATGAAGAATTCAACTTTTTCATGGGGACCTTATCAAAACATGAAATACTGCTCAAAAGAATCCACTCGTACGCCTTGGATCCCTGAAGAAACGTTTAAGCTTGCCCTTGCTGCGGTAGATGACCTGAAACTAGGAAGAGGTAAGGACACGGATCTATTACTCATGAGTTTATCGAGTCATGATTATCTTGGACATAATGTAGGACCTAATGATGAGAACATGGAAAAGATGACTTTAGCTGAAGATCGTTTGATTGCTGATTTTTTCACTCAGCTTTCTAAAAAACTTCCTAACGGTTTGAAGGATGTTTTTGTGGTGCTCACTGGAGATCATGGTGCGCCACCTAGTCCGAAGAGTTTGCCTAAAACGAAAATTCCTTCTGAAAATATTCCTGAAGAAGAAACTCCAAAACTAATCGAAGAAACGATGACTAAGGAGTTTGGAAAGCCAAAAGGTGGGAAATGGATTAAGGCAATGATTGAATTTCAAGTGTATTTCAATCATGAGGCTTTAGACGATGCGAAGGTTTCTGTTTCTAAGGCAGTTGCTGTGTGTCGTAAAAGATTATTACAAGAAAGATACTTGGATCAGGTTTGGTCGTTAGACGAAATCTTACAAGAGCGTAAAATTCCTGCCGGTGAATACGGAGTGGTAGCGGATCGCACTTTGAGTTTTAGAAGTGGAGATATGATCTTAGTGTTAAAGCCTTTCTTCTATAGCGACTCCTATCCTTTAACGCACATGACGATGTATTCCTATGATCGCTATGTACCACTTGTTTTTTGGGGTAAAACTTTTAAACCAGGAATTTACCGTCAAGTTGCCCACATTGTTGACATTGCACCAACGCTTTCTTCAACGCTGGGTGTGATGCCACCTTCACAATCGGAAGGTCGAATTTTGAATGAGATCTTGCGGTAAATCTAAAATAGTTCAAAATAGTTCAATATGAACTATTCGATCAGATCGCTTGCCGTTGTTCTTTCTTTTTTCACTTCATCCGCAGCTAATGCGCAAACACTTCAGTGTCAAAGCGTTCCTGCGTTGATGTCTGTATTTTTAGGTAATCACTTTGCTGTGAATCAACTCACGCCAGAAGTGAAATCGAGAACAGTAAATTTATTTTTAAAGTTCATTGATCCAAATAAACAACTCCTATTCAAAACGGATGCAGATAAAATCACCAAACAACTCACGGATGTTTTTGAAACGATGAAGAGTGGAAATTGTGCTGCATTAAATGAGGTTTCAAATACTCTCATTTCTCGTGCTCTTGAAAATCAAAAAATTGTTACGGATCGTTTAAAAGGTGAATTCAAACTCAATGAAGCAGTTCGTTACCAAACGGACACTAAAAAACGCGAGTATCCAATCAGCTTAGACGAAAAGAAAAAGCTCTTAGAAGATGCGATGCAAACTCAAGTGGCAACGATCATGGCTGGAGATGTGAAAATTGATAAAGCAAAACAACAATTGGTCAAGCGCTATGATCTTTCGATCAAACGTGCGAAAGAGATGAATCAAGGAAAAATGATCAACCTTTTCACTGAATCTTTTGCTCATGCTCTAGATCCACATTCTGATTATTTACCTGCTGAACAATTGGAAGAGTTCAAAATCAACATGAATCTTTCTCTTGAAGGCATTGGTGTTTCTCTTAGCAGTGATGATGGTTACACGATTGTTCAAGAAATTATTCCTGGTGGTAGTGCAGATCGTGCAAAAGCACTGACTCCAAAAGATAAAATTATTTCTGTGGCTCAAGATGGAAAAGAGGCTGTATCGATCGTAGATATGGATCTATCGGATGTAGTAAAAATGATCCGTGGGAAAAAGGGAACAAAAGTAAATTTAACCGTAGTTCGCCAAAAGGGCAGCGCGAGTAAAACTTTTGATGTAACGATCGTTCGCGATAAAGTGGACATGAAGGAACAAGCCGCTAAAGTTACTTATCAGGATTACAAAATCGGTTCTAAAAAAATGAAGGTAGCTCTCATTGATCTTCCTTCTTTTTACGGGGGAGCGGATAAAAACTCTCGCGATTGTTTTAATGATTTGAAAAAAATTGTAGAAGAAGCATCCGCTAAAAAAGTAGATGGCATGATTTTGGATCTTTCCACCAATGGTGGGGGTTTGTTACAAGATGCAGTTAAAATTGCTGGTCTTTTCTTGAAAACTGGAACCGTGGTAGCAACCATGGACGGTAAAAAGAATCGTGATGTGCTTGCGGATGATGATACAAAAATTGCTTATAATGGTCCTTTGATGCTTTTAACTACTCGTCAAAGTGCATCTGCTTCTGAGATTTTAGCTGGAGCGATGAAAGACTATAAGCGTGCGCTCATCGTGGGTGGAGATCACACTTACGGAAAAGGTAGCGTTCAAGTGTTGAATCCACTTCCTCTTGGATTGGGTGCAATGAAATTAACGACGCAGATGTTTTATCTTCCTGCTGGTGTTTCTACTCAGTTTGGTGGAGTGAGTGCCGATGTTACGATGCCAACTTACTTGGATATCGATGATATGGGCGAGAAGTATATGGATTATGCTCTTCCACCAACTAAAACAGAGGCATTCATTACTGTGGATACCGCTAACTCTAAAGATCCTCATGAAGCATGGAAGCCAATCAATGATGATTTGGTGAAAATGTTGAAAGAAAAATCTACTAAGCGTGTTGTTGATAATTCAGACTTCAAAGAAATTGTAAAAGATCTTGAAGACATCAAGAAAAATGAGGGCTGGGTTAAAGTTGCAGATATCATGAATAAATCTGGCAAAGATAAAGACAAGCGCAAAGAGAAG
>CANBTI010000028.1 GCA_947372355.1 Bdellovibrionales bacterium
CCTGGTAAAAGAAAATATAAAATGAATCCAAAAAAAGGCACCATGAGCACTGAAATCAAAACTTGCCCGAAGGCTTGGGATGATTTTGTTTTCGCTTCAAGCATCAGTTCACGTTCTTCTTCTAAACTCAGAATCATGCGTTCCAGAGATGGCAGGATTGGTGCTCCCTGATTGCGGAGTTCAGAAAGAGATGAATGGAACAACACTCCCCAAGGAGCGGGTAATTTTTCAGTACGGGCCCAATCCTCACGATCAGGAACGAGTCCGCTTTCCAGACACTCCTTCAGTAAGCGGAGGTGAGCAATTGAAATTTTTAGCTCTTCTAGGGTATGGCTCTGAAAGAAATGTTCTTTCAGTTTTTGGGTTAAAGGAGAAAAATGAGGGACGGCGAAAAACAGACAAAGAAATGAGAGTGTCCAAATAATCATGAAAATAACGATGCAATCGCTATTCCAATTTTTTTAAAAAATCTTAGTGACCACTTCCATTTGGATTTTGACCACGAATTACCCCGTCAATGATGAGAAAACCACTGAGATGTTTTGCAGTATTATTGCTAAAATGTACCCAATGGATAATCGCGCCTGCTGGAGAAGCGGGATACTGGGCTGTTGGAGCATTGGAATTAATGAAATCTCCACATGCCTCAACATCCATACCTATAGTTAAAGTATCCAAAGAACCAAAACTTTGATTATAAATCACTTCCAATCGATCTTTTTCATTTGGTCCGATATTAATTTCAAAGTGATTGTGGCCATTGTGATCTGAAAATATGTTGGTGATCTTTCCTTCAACATGTGCCCGAGCAAGAAATTGATTCGGTGTAGATACTTTTAAATTAATCACCCTTCCATCATCAACAGGAAGTACCTTTTTCCCTTGATCTAAACAATCAAATGCAAAACTAGAAAAACCGATCAATAGATTTAAAATGAAGATTGCTGAAAATGAACTTTGATGTGATTTCATAAAATGATTTTAACTGTAAAATCTCTAAGAATACAAACTTCGTAATGTCAGGCTATGGTCAGAATATTCATTTCTGATCATTTCATTACTTATTTTAGCGAGTACTTTACGATCTTTGATTTCACTACCAAGGAGTCGCTCCATTCTATTGAGATGAGCAGTGATTTTACCTTGGTAATGACATAATTTAAAAAGATGCGGAATCAGTTCCATTTCGCCAAAATAGGGAATAATTTTTTCATTTGATGCGTAACGAATCGCAAAAGAATGTATTGGCGATCCAGTTCGAACGGCGCATTCAAAAAGTGATGATTTAAAAGGCAATACCCCTTCTCCATTCGTGGAGGTTGCTTCTGGAAATAAAACCAATGGAACTCCAGAAATTAAAACCTCATCTATTTCATCCACTTCACTCTTCATTTTTTGTATTTTCTTACGATTGACAAATACACAGCCTGCAATGCTACAAACCTTTCCAATCCAACCCGATTCTTTCACATCGTTCGAAGTAATAAACAATGCAGGAACCTCAGAAGCAATCACTAAAACATCAATATAAGAAAGATGGTTACTGACGATCAAGCCCGAAAGACTAGAAGAAGAACTGTTTGGATGAATTCTGATCCCTAGTACATCCAAAATCGATTCACTATAACGCTGAATGCACTTTGCTTTTCTTTGTCTTGCAGAAAATCGAGAAAAAGAAAACACATGAATGAAGGAAGCTTCTATGAGAAAGAAAAATATCAGGGTTATTACAGCTAAGAACTTAATGATTCCCTTAAGTGAAATATTTTTTTTCATAGAGTGAGCTCATTTCTTTTAAATCTAATATGGTGAGAAAATCATGGCAGTGAAAAGAAGCGTCGTAGGCTGGATCCCCATGTACTTTTGCCCCGGCCTTCAGATAACTTCGGAGCAATGGGGGGAGCTCGATGAAGCTTTCTTTAGGTTCGATGGATGAAAATTCAGGAATGCTGAATTCCGGGGTGGTTTGGATATTCCATTTATTTGAGTGAGCACCTTGAATCTTTAAATCCAAACACAATGATTTTGCTTCAGAAAAACTTTCGGTTTTGACACTGGAGCAGCCGAATAGATAGCGAGCATTCATTTTTTGCGCGTATTGAAGGATCCCTTTCCAAAGAAGGTTGAGTACGGCACCCCTACGATGTTCTAAACTGATACACGCTCTTCCGAGCTCTAGTTTGATCTCTTTTGTTTGGATAAAGTTCTTTAAATCAAACTCTGTTTCTGAATAAAAATGATCGGTAAATTTTGAGCAAAGGACTCGGTAAGTTCCTACTATTTTTTGCTTCTGACGATCAATGATCATGAGATGATCACATTGAAAATCAAACTCATCAATATCGAGCGCTTTCGCCGCTGCTTCAATTCCATATTCTTCAAAAAATACATCCGCTCGAAGTTTAAGCACTTCATTAAATTCTGAGAATTGATCTACTGTTTTAAGCAGATACCTTGGGGTTTCTACGAGAATATTAATAAAAGGTTCTAATCTGCGATTTACCTTAATGCGGGATACATCAGTATTGAGTTGCATGGATTGTTTCCTTTCCTACAACTTAAACAAATCCAGCAAAAAATGATTGTCAGGTTTTAGTCAGAATTTCATGACTCAATCACCCATTTTTTAAAATTATTCATTCAGACAATATAATAGAAAAGGCCACTATTAGAAATAATAGTGGCCCTTAAAAATATCAAATCCTAAAAATCAATACACATTGAGAACAGAGTGCTCGGTAGTTATAAAAACCTGTCCTGATGGATTCACTGCTACTCCCATCACTTCATTCAGTGATCCTGGTAAACACCCTAGATTCACGCCTTTCATTTCGTCAGCTCCAACATAAGTTGAAACAACACCGCTTGGAGTGATTTTACGAATCTTGTAGTTCTGGTAATCAGCCGCGTAGATGTTTCCACTGGCATCGATTGCGAGTCCTTTCACTAAATTAAATCTTGCAACACTACCCGTTCCATCTACATTTCCATATTGGCCAAGGGTTCCCACAAAAGTAGTGACCACTCCTGCAGGTGTGATTTTGCGAATCGCGCCTGCATCACTCACAAATAAGGTACCATCACTTTTTGCAGTAATTCCCTCAGGGAATTTAAACAGCGCAGCTGAACCTGTTCCATTCACGATCCCAGCAGTTCCCGCTAATCCGGCAACTGTAGTCACGACTCCTGCGGGAGTAATTTTACGAATTGTTTTATTTGAACCATCGGTAACATAAAGATTGTTTGAACCGTCGATGGTGATTTGATAAAGAGAACGGAATCGAGCGGTTGAACCAGTTCCATCCGCAGTTCCAAACTGACCGGGTGAACCCACAAATGTACTCACCACTCCTGATGGAGTAATTTTACGAATTGTGTAGTTACTAGAATCAGCCACAAAAACGTTTCCAGTGGAATCTACTGCTATACCTGCGGGTTGCTTAAATGAAGCCGCGGCACCAATACCATTAGCACTGCCTTGTACACCTGCAGTTCCAGCAAACGTTGAAGCAACTCCAGCTGCCGTGATTTTACGAATCGTGTGATTCCATCGATCAGCAACATAAATATTTCCACTTGCATCACTCGCTAACCCCTGAGGTAGATAATATCGCGCTAAATTAGCTGCACCATCTGTGCTTCCAGTGGTCTCACCTTTACCCGCTAAAGTGGTCGTAGATCCATTAGTCGCAAGCACACGAATAGTATCACCTGAACCAATATACATCGTTCCATTTGAAGCTCTCCCTAAAGCATTCGGACCAACGAATCGAACTGCACTTGCATTTCCATCAATATTTCCAGCTGAACCAGAAGTTCCTGCAAAGGTAGAAACCACACCAGAAGCAGTGATTTTTCGAATCGTATGATTACCATCTGCTACATAAACATTTCCCGAGGTATCAGCAGCGATTCCACGAGGATAATTAAAGGTTGCAGCCGTACCTACTCCATTGTTACTTCCAATTACACCTATGGTACCTGCTAGAGTAGTTACGACTCCCGCAGAAGTAATTTTTCGAATCGTTTGATTGCCCAAATCTGAAACATAAATATTTCCTGATAAACCTAAAGTAAGATTTTCTGGATTATTAAAACGTGCATTGGTTCCTGTACCATCAACAACGCCCACAACCGTACCACCACCTGCAAAAGTGGTTACCACAGCCGAAGGGGTAATTTTACGAATTCTGCTATTTTCCATATCCGCTACAAAAATGTTATTCGAGCTATCAATGACGATACCACTGGGAGAAAAAAAGCGTGCAGCTGCACCAGTTCCATCCGCATTGCCCCCAACAAATGCATTTGCAGTTCCAGCAAAAGTACTCACTACGCCTGCAGGTGTAATTTTTCGAATGGTATTATTTCTGGTATCAGATACAAAAAGATTTCCACTGGAATCAAGAGCTAATGATTTTGGTCCATAAAATTTAGCCGCTGTACCTGTACCATCTGTACTTCCAGAAACACGAGCAGTTCCTGCAAGAGTAGAAACGATGCCCGCAGGAGAAATTTTTCGAATCACATGATTGAGTGAATCCGCTACATAAATAGTTCCATTACTCGCTACTGCGAAGCCCAAAATACCATTAAAACGCGCTGGAGTTCCATCCGCATTTCCTGAACCGCCCAATCCACCTGAAAATAATTGAAGCTTTTTAGGACAGTTGTCATCACAGGCTTCAGCTTCGCCCGGCAAAGGAGTCGGCGCAACACCAGTTGCATTAAAAGTGACACAACTTAATCCTTCCACACATGCGGTAACTGAGTTACTTCCGGCTACCACTCCTAATTTTAAAATTATAGAAGAAAAACCTTCACCATCCGTTTGGTCTTGAACTTCGGTGAGAGCTCCGCCACCACTGGTAACAGTCCAAATTACTTTAACATCGCCTACACCAACATTTCTGATATTTGAAACTTTCACCTTAAATGCAGCTGCTAGTGAATTACCGGTAACACCCGTTTGTCCATTCCCACTCACCACTGAAATCTGAGTGGCAGAGCTTGCACTCGAGCTTGCAATAGCCTGAGTTGGAGTCATCATCAAGGTGATTGAAGTTAATATCGATGTAAAAAAAATTTTAAAAGATGTTTTATTCATACCCACTCATCGGATCATAGGAAAGAATTCATAAATTAAAATTAGAGTTTTAAACCGCCAAAGCAATGACTCTACAGAATCTCCAACCACATCATCGCCTGAAGATCTTTCAACAATTCTCTGACATCTTTTTCAGACTCAGGAGTGAAGATCAGCTCCATATCTCGGGTTTGTTCGCCTCTTTTGTGATCAATCGTACTATAGGCGGTGAGACCCTCATGCGCTTCCAGCGTGTGGTAAACAAATGCTGAATCCGATTTTTTCGTTCTGATCTGTATTTTTAGCGCATTCATGGTAATTTTTGTTATTCTTTTAGTATGAGCATCCGATTTCAGCAGTACCCGAAACTGAAGACTTCTCCTCTATTTAATTCTATAATGATTTGCACCATCCTTAGCGGTTGCGCAAGTCAATCTTCAAATACTCAAAAAGATACTGAACTAGTGGCAGCAAAAGAGCATATTGCTAAACTTGAAGATAAAATCATGGAGATTGAAACTCGTTTGACCGCTCTCAATGATAAAATCAATCTTGAAGATGCGGAAAAGCCTGCGATCGCAAAAAAAGATGCCCCCGCTCAACTCCCAACTGAAAAAGTACAACCAGCACCGGCAGCTAAGAATGCAATCATTCCTCGTCCTTCTAAAGCCCTCAGTAAATTTGCTGAAACTTTTCAGCAAGATGAGGCTACTGATCGTTTTCGTGAGGCAAAAATTCTTTATGATTCCAATAAGCCTGCGGATGCAATTTTAGAATTTTCCGATTTCGTAAAAGATCATCCACGCCATGTATTAGCGAGCAATGCACAATTCTTTATCGGCATGGGATACTTGCAACAAAAAGAATATAAAATGGCAGAAGAAGAGTTTAGCCGATTACTGATCAGCTATCCTCATTCAAATGCTGTGCCCGATGCACTCCTTGCTCTCGTAAAAGTATCCGGATTACTTCAAAAACCAGCTCGAGTGAGTTATTTTAAAGAAAAACTTTCTAGTCACTTTGCAAATTCACCACAAGCAAAACAAGTAGCGAGCATCGTAGCTCCAGCTGAAAAAAACATAGTGAAGCCCGCAGAAAAAATTGAAGAGAAAACAACTCCAGAAAAAGCACCGATTGAGACGCCAAGATCACCCGAACCTCCTACTGCCCCTTTGCCTGAAATGAATAAAGCTGAAACAAATGGAATTGAACCAAGTGTGGTGAACCAATGAAAACAAGTTCATTTATTATTGCTGGGATTTTCATCGTCACGAGCGCATTCGCCTATTCTGTAAAAAAAGGTGATACTTTATCAGAAATTGCAGAATCTCATTTTGGAAATTGGGGTAAATGGAAAGTCATCTGGAAAACAAATGAAGATCTGATTGTGAATCCAAATTTGATTTACCCAGGACAAAACATTACCCTTGAACGAAACATACCAGGTAATGAACGATTACTGATTGCCTCTAACTCTAATTTTAGTGGTAATTCAAAAACTCATTCAGAATTTAAAGGTAATTCAAGATCTCAAGAATGGAGATTGTTACCCGAGCAACCATGGGAAAAGTTTATTTTCAAAACATCCCCCAATGTTGATCCAGATGGTTTTGATCGACGCAGCCGAGTGGCTGTGCGAGTCGCTGAAAAAACCAATCCGTCGGTCACCGTCTCTTCTGATCGCATGGCGATTCAGGGTGAAATTATCAATGCACGTACAGAATACGGGCAAATCTTTTTAGGCGAACAAGTATTCATCCGAGCTGATGAACAACTTCAAATGGGAACCATCTATTCGATTAGTTCTGGCCCTCAGAAAATTGTTTCTGATCGCGATGATCGAGTTGGGTTTGCTTACGATTTGGCGGGTAAAGTAAAAATCATCGGCGTGAGAGATGGACTTTTTATCGGAACCATCATTTCTTCGCAAAAACCAATTTATAGAAATAATCTTCTCATTCCTGAAGTCAAACAATTGCATTTCCCAAAAGCAATCCCCGCACCAAGCATCATCACTGCTTCACTCATCACTACTGAATTTTTAAATTCTTCATTGATCGGTGAGCAACAATTAGTGATTTTAGATGTAGGTACAAATGAAGGGGTAAAACCAGGAATGATTTTTCGTCATTATTTGAGAGATGATCCAAATACTGGTGAAAGCATTACTACCAAAGATTACTTGATCGAATCTGAGTTGCAGATTTTAGATGTGAAAGATCAATTTTCAACAGCAATTATTCTTCAAAGTCGATCCATTCTTCATCAAAACGACTTGGTCCTTTCACTCATTGATTTAAAAGATTTCCAGAAAAACAGCGGCATGCAAACGTTCATTCAAGATAATGAACCGGGTACGCCACTGGATAATCTTGATCAAATGGATGATTCACAAGGATTAGGCGAAAAAGAAGATCAAGAACTTCGTCAGTTGGAAAAAGTAGATCCAAAAACTTATGAAGGGGCACCAGAGCTTGGAGACGAACCTGCACCTAACGACCAAGTAGGAAAAGGAGCGCCAGAGACGGCTCCTGTATCAGAAAGCCCACCAGCTACAGAAAACCCGCCAGCTGCCGAAAAACCAGCTGAATCTGAGCCTACAGTAGCTCCTAAATCTGAAGCTCCACCCCATGATCCATCCCTAGATGATAATAATATGGTGGTAGATCCTAATTCAGATATACCCGCGCCACCGTCACCGTAGAAGACTATTCCACAGAGCCTACCCAAGATTTTAGGTAGTGGCCTTCTTCGAACTCTGCTTTGGTAAAATGATCTACAGAGGGAGATCCTTGCGCAATCCATCTTACTTTTCTTCCAGAACGACGAGATGCCTTTTGAAGAACTTCTTTCATTTCTTCAGCAGAAAGTAATTGAGAGCAGGAACAACAAACCACGAGCCCATTTTTTGCGGTTTTTTGAATCGCGGTGGTGAACAGCTGCACGTAGGCATGTTTACCTTGAGGAATCGATTTTCGATTTTTAATGAATGCCGGAGGATCTGCAATCACCACTTCAAAATTCTTATCCTGTAAACCACCCATTGGTTCAAGAACATCTGCTTTTAAACGATTGAACTGAACTTCGCTTGAACCCGCTTCAATGGAATTCCTTTTCACATTTATTTCAGCAAACTTAAGCGCGCTATCAGAGGCATCTACAGCAGTAATCATCAAAGGAATTTTCTTTTCCTGAAACACTTGGGCCAACTGAACACTCCATTGGCCCACATAAGAGCAAAGATCCAGAAGTTCAAACTTTTTGGTTTGTTTTTCTTGATATCGGAGTTTACGAAGCAATAAAATTTGCACGAGTTTAACATTGGAAGCCTGATCAAAAAAGAATCCAGTTTTTTGTCCGGAGATGAGATCAACAGTAAGAGTCACTTCCCTATTCATGATGCTTTGAAGCTGAAATGAAAATTCACGATAGGAATCAAAACTTTCCACTAGTTTTCCTGTATGAAGAAAACGAACTTCGGTTGGTTCTTTTGTTAACCCTTCTCGCTCACGAGAACCTGCATCTCTACGATAAATCACTTTGGTTTCGGGAGATTCCCCAAGGTTATTAGAAATTTTAGAGAGTGCCTCGGTGATGATCGAAAGATTGATATCCATACCCGCTGAATGGGGTTGCACTACATAAACTGCATGTTTTCCAAAGTAACGATCAATCACCAGTCCTGGAAGATCATCATTTTCCCCAAAAACCAATCGGAAGCTCTGTCTCATCGAATACCATTGCTTACGAAAGTGAAATGCTTTTTCAATATTCTCAGAAATAATCTTACTCAATAAAGATGCGGTATCTGCAAATTCTTGTTTTTCGCGCGAGAGCGCACGAAATGCAATCAATGATCCTGGATTTCCAAAGCCATAGGCTAGAAATTCACCGCCTGCATCGTTGAGCTGAAGCATTTGCCCCACTTCGATTCCTTTTGGAGATTCTTGCAACTCATTGGAATAAACCCATGGATGTCCTTGCTTAAAACGGCGCTCTTCTTTTGATTTCAATCTCCAATGTTTCATTACACTCATCTTTTCATTACCTTTGTCATGCCTGCTTTAAAAAAAGCTTTTCCGAAAATGATGGCGAAAATCGCCAACAGAAAAAAACCAATAATGGCAACCGGGATTAAAATGGGAAGCATCACTAAAGCCGCCAATCCACCCATCGGCCCCATCTTCACTACTTTCATTCCGCCCATAAAAGGATTGGTTGGTTGTTCAACTTTTCCGGCAACATGAGCACCAGTTGCATCAATCACTTCAATTTGATCGGGGGCAATTTTTTTTGCTTTGGTTTCAAAAACATCACTCATAAAATTCTCCTAAAGTGGACATTCCATTAATTGAGTTCCCATTTTTTTACATTGGGCTTCGTAATTTTTAAGATAGTTTTTTTCATCGTTTGATAACTTTGAAACATCGATCAAATCCCAATCGTAGCCCACAAAAACAACATTTTCATAAGCGTAGTTTTCTCCCTCTGGAATGAGGAGAGCAATATTTTCAATTCTCACTCCACCCTGATCTTTTAAATAAATACCCGGCTCAACACTTACACAAGCATAAGGTGATTGAGGATAAATGGAGAGAGTGGAAAGACGAATGCCTTCTTCATGAACATGAATCCCCACACCATGACCTGTGCCATGGAGATATTCGTAACCAGCATTTTTAATTTCCGAACGAATCATCGCATCCACTTCTTTACCCGATAAAGATCCCTTCACTGGATTCATGAAAACTTGAATCGCCCCTTTTAGGGTCGTGGTATAAATATCCTTTTGCCAAGCTTCAGGTTTTGCTCCATTTTCAGCACCCACAAAAAAGCCCCGGGTGCAATCGGTGCAAAACCCTTCTTCGTAATACGCACCACTATCTAAAAGTGCGAGTTGTCCTTTTTCAAAAAACTTTTGTGTCGATGGTGTGCTGTAATGGATGATCGCACTATTTGGACCCGCACCAGAAATTGTTTTAAACGAGAGCGCAACTGCTCCTTCAGCAGCATAGGAATCATAGAGATATTTAGATAAATCTACTTCTGAAACTTTATTTTTTTGACTCTCGGACTTACCCCAGCGCAATGTTTTTGCGATGGCTTTAGAGCTTCGAACAAATGCTTTACGAATGGATGCCATTTCTTCCGGAGTTTTACGCACACGATTTTGAATCACCCATTTACAATCTTGAGTGAGTTTTGCATTTGGAAAAACTTCTTTTAAAAGATTGGGCAACAAACCATTCATCATTCCACCATTGAAAAATATTTCGTTCACCGAAAAAGATGAAAGTTTTTTCTTGAGCGCTGAAAGATCATTTTCAATCACCGTTACTGTGTATTCACCTTTTTGCTTGGATTCCAACTCTACGGGTGAACCGGCAGAACAGGCAGGGAGATAAACAATCAATTCTTGAGCCACAAACATCGTGTATGCCAAAAAAGATGCCGTATGAGGCAAATGATAACCACGCGCATTTAATAAAAATGCAGCATCATCCGTTGCCGCTGTCACGTGTAAATAATTTGAACTTTTTTCAGTTAAAAACTTTTTTAAGGAATCTAAAGTTTTGGAAATACTTCTCCCCGTAGCAGAAACTGGAAGTGAAAAAATAGGACGTTTTACTTTCCAACCTGGCAGACTTAATGCACTCAGAATTTTTTCACCCTCAAGATGAACCAAAGTATGACCGTTGGATTTTGCCATTTCCTGAAAACGCTCAAGGGTGGAGATAGAAGTTCGTTCAAAATCAATCCCAATTTTTAAATCTTTGTTTTGCGCCAATCGATCTAAAACAGCTCCTTCAATACTGGGCTCAACTTGAATTTTTACCACTTCCACTAAATCCAGTGGGCATTCTTGATCCGCTTGAAGATGATAGCGACCATCCACAAACAATGAAACTCGAGATTTAGAACTAGAATTTTTAGTCCAATAAATGGCATCCCCTACTGAACCGGTAAAACCAGTTGCTCCGTAGCGAGGGTTATTTTCTAAGGGTACATATTCAGAAATAAATGGATCTTTAGAGGTGAGTAAGATGGCGTCGAGTTTGAGAGAATTAAATTCGGAATCTAAAGAATCTAAAACTCCGGCTAAACGTGCTTTTAACGGTTGATTTGCATTTTGGCTAAGTGCAGAATTTTTCTCAAAATCATATTTCAAAATCATCCCTCTGAAATACCTTTTTTTCATGATAACAACAAGGGAATACCATGCGTTACCCATTACTCAGCTTCCTTGAATTACAACGCTTGTCAAAGCTACTGGCTCCCGCACTCAACGGAGCCCAAGTGGATCGTATTTTCATTCCAGAATGCCTTGAGCATCCTCAAGGGTTTTTTAAAAATGAAATCGTCTTCGAATTTAGGCATTCACAACTGTATGTCAGTTTACGCCCCCAAGCCTGCGGTATTGCCTTTTTTGCAAAAAAAGGACTAAGACCAGCCAAGACTGCCACCCATTCAGCTTTTGATCTTTCCTTAGCCAAAAGTTTGGAAGGAAATCGCATTCAATCCATCTCCGAAATTCCTGGTGATCGAATGCTTCAAATTAAATTTCAAACCTCACCCCCACTCAACCTTTTCTTAAACTTTTTACCAGCGATTGCAGAGGGAGTTTTAATGGCGGATGATCAGGTCATCGCATCCTCAAAAGCTCGTGATACTTTTTCGATTCCACCTCATCGTGAACTCAATGAAGAAATGCTTTCAAAAATTCCGAATCGGGATGAGTTACTCATATCACTCGAACACTATTCAAAGTTATGGATGGAAGCTCGCACCTTTGAAGCTGTTTCGATTCGAAAACAAAAACTATTCAGTCATCTAGATCAACAATTTCAGTCGATCAAAAGAAAAGTAAAATCCTTGGAACAACAAACGGAACAAAGTAAACGGGATCCAGACTGGAGATACTTTGGTTCATTATTGCAAACGCACATGCATGCAAAGCCAGAACTGAAAGATAAACACTTTTCTTTACTCGATTATGAAAAAGATGAAATCATCTTGGTTCCGGGGGATGCAAAATTAAACTTAAAGCAACAACTGGAAAAATATTTTCATCAGGCTAAGCGTAATAAAACCAGACTCGAAGAAGGCACCAGAAGAATTGATGGGCTTCAAGAAAAATTGCAATTACTTGAAAAAAATCTAAACTTATTACGTTCACCCGCTGAACCAAGTTTGGACGTCATTAAAAAAATTGAAGCCACTACCTATCTCTCTCCCACTGCTCCCGATCGCAATACTTCTAAAAAATTATCCAGCTATGCTGGAAAAACTTACCGATCCAAAGAAGGATTCACCATTTTATCTGGAAGATCCAAAGATGAAAACCTTGAACTTACCTTCAAGGTAGCTAGAGGAAATGATCTTTGGTTGCATGTGAAAGGTCGACCTGGTTCCCATACGGTGATTTTACTTCCACCTGGAAAAACAGCTTCTTTAGACACTCTCTTAGATGCAGCTAATCTTTGCATCCTTCATAGTGGTGGCAAAGAATGGGGTAAAACCGAAGTGGATTATACCCAACGAAAACATGTGAAAAAAATCAAAAACCAAACTGATGTGAGTTACTCGGGAAACAAAACATTAGTGGTTGAAATTGAAGCGGATCGCGTAAAAAGACTCTATAGCGAAGAATAAAATCTTATTTTATTTTACTTGAGGAATCGCGTATCCATGAGTTTGACGGTAAAGATATTCAGCAGAAACCGTAGCTGTACCGCCAGTACCAAATTCTGACCCCCAACTATTTTGAATTAAATACCAATCTACCTTACCCGAGGAATTCAAATGGTAACCAATGATGTTCATAGCGTGCCCACTCGTTCCATCGAGTAATGGATTGGATTTACCTGAAAAGATATGGGATGAATTTTTAGCTGAGTGAAGTCTATTTCCAAAAGAACCAATTCCAAAGGAAACTGGAACTCCACGATCTAAAGTTTCGGTGATTTCTGATTCAATTTTTGGGATCCCTGATTTTAATATTTCATCCACATTATAAGTTTTTTCAACAAATCCTAATTTAATCTCTTCAGGAAACTCATATGCTGGAACTTCACCTAATTTTCCTAAAAATGTTTCTAAAACTTCTTTATAAAGGGCTTCGTCTTTTTTTTCTTTTGCCTTATTGAGTGCAGCATAGAAAAGCTCATGAAGTTCGCCACTTTCACGAATTGATTTTCCATCTATTTTTGGAAATTTGAAATCAGATTCATAAACAACACCGGTATCAAATAAGTATTTTTGGAATTTGACTACCGAATAACCTTCTGATGGGACAATCGCTCCCTCAGCAACGTATCCCTCCAAAGCACCTTCCCAAATTCTTTTAGCGATGTAGTAATCAAAACTTAAATTTTCATTGGGTTCAAACTCTCCAGCTTTATGTAGCCATTGGTTGTAAACTTCAATGCCACTATTTGCCCAACAAGATCCCATATTCCCTTGATCTGAAATCGGGCAGCTAGAACGGAGATCCACTTTCCATTGAATTTGATTCGGTTGCACACCAAAGAGTCCACTTAAAATCTTAGCTGTTGGACATTGAACCTCAGCCTGTGAAGGCAAAGGGCCCATCGAAATTAGGAATAATAAAGTGAATAGCACACGAATCATCTTAATATTAATCGGCTTTTTAGCACTCTTACTTGATAGGAATCTTTTTTAATTAAGATCTTGATTTCAATAGGTAATTTCAGTAGTTTTTCAGCATGAAAATCAAGGAACTGACACCAGATCAAATTCGCTCCATGACCTTAGAACAAAAAGACCAATGGTGGCTTGAAAACGTATACCGCGGGGATATGCCCCAACTAAACTTAAGATCTGCCATTACCGGAATGATGCTGGGAGGAATTCTTTCCCTCACGAATCTTTACGTGGGGATCAAAACGGGATGGACATTGGGAGTTGGAATTTCATCAGTAATCCTTTCGTTCACTATTTTTAAAATTATTTCAAAATTAAAAATCGGAAAAGAAATGTCGATCTTGGAAAATAATGCCATGCAATCGGTTGCAACCAGTGCAGGCTACATGACCGCTCCTCTCATTTCTGCTATTCCTGCTTATATGGTAGTGACCGGAAATTTAATTTCTATGGAACACACGATGATCTGGATTATTTTATTATCGATCCTTGGAGTTCTATTTGCATTTCCTCTGAAGAAAAGATTTATCAACGATGAGCAACTTCCCTTTCCTGAAGGATATGCTGCTGGAGTGGTACTTCAAAATTTACATGCCGATCAAGATGGCAAAGAAGGTGTTTTTAAAGCAAAAATTTTGGGAGTCGGCGCACTCATTTCCGCACTGATGGAAACATTACGAAATCAATCGGTAATGACCTCTCTCAAATTAAAGTTTTTAGCTATCCCTGAATATTTTGATGAGTTTATTTATAAATTTGTGAATCCAACCATTTTGGGAACTCCACTCAAGGATCTTACTGTGCGTTTCGAAACCTCTATTGTGATGGTCGGTGCAGGCGGACTCATGGGAATTAAAACCGGGGCATCTCTCATCATTGGAGCATTCATTAATTATATTTTACTCGCTCCCGTTTTGATTCAAAAAGGAATCATTCCTCATGCAAATTTCAAATCGATCACCATGTGGGCACTCTGGGGAGGAGCTGCGATGATGACGACTTCTTCGCTCTATTCATTTTTCTCTAAACCCGCTGTTTTTAAAGAAGCGTTTGGAAAAATCTTTAGTCGAAAGAATAAGAAAAAAGATATTTTGGAATCCATCGAATTGCCGATTTGGATTTCTGTTGTAGGCATTCCTATCGTGGGTGCAATCATGGTTTACCTAGGGCACGCATGGTTTAACTTTGGAATTTTTGAAGGAATTATTGCTATTCCTTTGATCTTCGTTTTTACATTAATTGCGGTCACCTCAACGGGACTAACATCGGTAACTCCAGGCGGCGCATTGGGAAAATTAACTCAACTCACCTACTCGATTATCTCTCCAGGAAATGTGCCTACCAATATTATGGCAGCAGGGATCAACTCGGAAGTTTCTCTCAATGCTTCAAACTTACTCATGGATATTAAACCTGGTTACATGTTGGGTGCAAAGCCTCGTCAACAAGCGATAGGTCATATTCTAGGGATTTTTGCAGGGGCACTTGTTGCGGTTCCTGCATATTATGCCATTTTTCATGGAGATATTTCTTTATTCACCTCTGAACAATTACCAATGCCCAGTGTAACCATTTGGAAGGCTGTTGCTGAAGCACTCACCAAAGGACTCAGCGTTCTCCATCCTTCAGCTCAAGCTGCAGCTTTAATTGGTGCCCTGTTGGGTATTGTTTTAGAGTGGTTGAATGTTCGTAGTAAGGGAAAATTCCCTATTTCTGCAATTGGAATTGGTCTTGCCTTTGTTTTACGTTTTACTGATTCAATTGCCATGGGTACAGGTGCTCTTTTAATTTGGTATTTCCATAAAAAATTAAAAGCTGGGACTAAGAATCATAAAATATTTGTAGAAAATGCGGAAACTCTTTGCGCAGGAATCATTGCTGGTGGTTCCATCATTGGAATATTATTGATCCTTCTTGAAAATGTGGTTTTCGCAAAATAAATTGGAATTAAATTTTTTATGTATAATCTAATTTTTGGTGCAACTGGATTGATTGGTCATCACTTGGTTCGAGAGTTTCCCAGCAATCAAAATATGATTACTATCACTCGAAAACCGCTTCTGAATGATCATCAGTTATATCAAAACATGATTAGCCCGCTTGATGAAAAATCACTCCTGGAATTAAAATTTCCATCCAATATTGAAAATGTATTTTGCTGTTTAGGTACCACCATCAAAACAGCAGGTTCAGAGCAAAATTTTTATCAAGTTGATCATGATTTGGTTTTGAATATTGCAAAACTAGCCAATCAATTAAAAGTGAAAAAATTAGTGATCGTTTCAGCACTAGGAGCAGATACAAAATCATCCGCTTTTTACAATCGCACCAAAGGAGAAATGGAACGCGATGTGATTGCAGCATCACTTGATGTGGGACAAGTCATTTTTTTACGTCCTTCATTGCTCCTTGGGGATCGAAGTGTACTGAATCAACCTGAAAGATTTGCGGAGAAATTAGCAATAAAACTCGCTCCTTTTTTCTCATCATTACTCATTGGCGGTCTAAAAAAATTCACGCCCGTGAATTCAGAATGCGTAGCAAAAAAAATGATCTCTGTAGTTTTCAATGAATACACGCCGAGTCGATTCAGGATTATTGAAAATAGTGACATTATTCTGACACGCTCTTTGCGTTAAATTCTTTATTATTTCAACCTCTTGCTGTTTTTCAAACTTTCTCAGAAACTAGATCTACATCAATATGACAAACAAAACTGATACTCTGATTAATGCTTCTGATTTTGAAACGATCAAACTCAAAATAGATTTAACCAATACCACCACTCAAGCAGAGATTCGCGATGGAAAACGCTGCTACGGAAGTGGACAAAACAAACAGCAAAAAGGCGAAAAAGAAGAAAATCTCCAAATTTTAATCGCTGAATTTCGCGATGATGGTTTGAGCTTAGAGATCCCCACCAAAACCTGTGCTCAAAATCATACCATTATGATTAAAGTGAGCACCTTGAATACCAATCCAATCATTAGTTTCACTGCAAACTTAAAAGTAAATAGTGTGGAAAAAATATCCAACGACGAAGATCTAATTGAAGCAAGATTTATACAAAAAAATGAAGCACATTGGAAAAGCATTCAAGATCTTTACAGTCACAGACAAAATGAAATCAGAAATTTTCTGAATGTTGTAAAAGGCTATGAAAGTGCATGAACCCATCCGGACAAGGTGAAAAAAGCTTAGTTCTCTTTGAGGATTACATCAGCGATAAAAAAGTAGTGATTGTAGATCAAAACTCCAGTGCACGCGTTGGTATTGCCCGAATGATGGCAAATTTGGGAGCTAAAGGTCAAAACATTAAAACTGCTACAGATTATGAAAGTGGTTCTAAGGAAATTGAAATTACAAAACCACACATTGTTGTATGTGACTACGAACTTGGAAATAGAAGTGGATTGGAGTTGATCCAAACTCTAAAAAAACAATCCCCTGATTACTCCAAATCGTTATTCATTATGGTTACCGGAAACTCTTCGCAATCAGCCGTTTCACAAGCCGCTGAAGAAGATGTAGATACGTTTATTTTAAAACCTTATACCATTGAGGTATTTCGTAAATGCATCCTAAAAGCAGCTATTTCAAAACTTTACCCAAGTGAATACATGATTAAAATTGATGAAGGTAAAAAAGTTTTATTAGATTTAAATCCGGAAGCAGCAAAACTTATATTTGAAGAAGCTAAAAAATTGGATCCAAAACCTGCTCTCGCTTGTTTTTATATTGGCCAGTGCGATGCCATGAGCAAAGCCCTGGTCCTAGCTGAAGTATCCTACTCTCAAGGACTTAATTTTAATAAAATACATTACAAATGCTTAGTTGGATTATTTGATCTTTTAATGGAAAAAAATATGATCGCCGATGCATATGAAGTGGTGAAACGGATTTCCAGATACTTCCCTGCGAATCCGCATAGATTGGCTCAAGTTTTAAGATTAGCCATTCTTACCAAAAGCTTTGAAGATGTAGAACGTTATTATCAAACCTTCATCACTTTAGATGCGAGAAATGATGAATTAGTAAGATACATTTGCGCAGCTTTGGTTGTTTGCGGAAAACACTATTTAAAAAACAATAATCCTAGTCGGGGAATGGAACTTTTTAGAAAAGCCTCTGTTACCGGTGCAGGAAAAGTAAAAATATTAAGAGAAATTATTTTAGCTTTGGCAGAAAATGAAATGTTAAAAAATGCGCAGGAATTTCTATCTCGCTTTCCTCCTGAAATACAATCTGGAGCTGATTATCAGGCAATGGAGTATTTAGTGAACAGTGATTCACAAGCCATCACCCTCACCATTTCCAAGGGGAGAGAACTCATCTCTAAAGGAGTTCTTGATCCTATTGTTTATCAAGTTCTGATTACTAAAAGCATTCAGGGTGGTTATGCCGAGCAAGGAATGGAATTAATTCAAGAAGGTATTAAAAAGTGGCCAGCTCAAGCAATGTTGTTTGAAAAACTTTCTCCACTAAAAAATTAATCTTATTTTACGAAATGATGGAGAACATACTCTAAAGCTTCATCTTTGGATTTTAACTTACCTTCTAACATTAAATCATCAACCGAGGTAAGGATCTCAGTAAATTGTCTACCCGGATGCATTCCTAGCTTAACTAAGTCATCACCAGTAATCATGGGCTTTAATTCAAAACGCTTTTTAGCTTCTGGATAAATTCTTTTCACAAATTCTAATCCAGCCTGATTCCCATCAAAACTAAGCGCATCGAGCGCATGAAATCTCATTAAAATAGGAAAGAACTCATGCTTCATCCAACGATAAAGTGTTGCTTCCCGCATCGAAAATACATCTCGAAATTTGGCTGTTTCTTGAACTAAATATGCAAATAATTTTCCTTGTTCATTAGAGAGTTTTAATCTCTCTGCTATGGCTAAGGCTTGTCCAGCCCGCTGATCAATAGGATACTTTCGTAATGTTGGTAAATAAATCAAAGCCAGATAGAAAACACTGTCTTCCAAATTAGAATCAGGCTTTAAATGATCCAATGCCGACAAAGTGAGCTCCCAGGTTTTTTTCTTTTCCAAAATCGCAACTGCAATTTCTGGGAAAATGCAGTCAAAAAGTTTCAAATGTTGAAGTAAAACCACCGCTTCTTTTGCATGATGGGAAACAAAAATTCTTTCCACCTCATCTCTAATTCGCTCCACACTCACCTTCCGTATGAGGTGAGAAAGCTTTTGAATCGCCATTTCAGTATTGGCTTCAATCGTAAAACGAAACCGCGTTGCAAAGCGCACCGCACGAATCAATCTTAATGCATCTTCATTAAATCTTTCTTCAGGATTACCAATGGCCCTGATTACTTTATTTTTTAAATCAGTAAGCCCCTCAAAAGAGTCTAAAACTTGTGCTGTTTTAAGATCATAATAGAGTGCATTGACGGTAAAATCGCGTCTGGATGCATCTTCTAAGATACTACTAAACTCTACCTTCGAAGGATGACGATGATCTTTATAATTAGATTCTTTTCTGAATGTTGCTACTTCGATTTCACGACCATTTTCAGCAATCACCTTCATCACGCCAAAGGCACGCCCAATCTCGATTACTTTTGGAAAAATCTTTTCAATATTCTCAGGTGTTGCACTCGTTGCTACATCAAAATCTTTAATCTGATCGCCGCGAATCCAATCACGCACACAACCCCCTACTAAATATGCCTCAAAGCCTGCATCATAAAGTTTAGTAAGAATATTGCGTACCTCTGGAGGTACTGCAAAAGGTTGATTAATCCGAATCCACATCTAGTGATTTTCCATTTTTTTTATAGATACTTTTAGTTTCTGACTTCATCATCGGGGCAATTTTCTTTTCTGCTCTAGAACCTTGAGAAACCGCTTCTTTTGGATTTCTTTTCTCTTTAGATTTTTTTGCTCCCTTGCCTTTAGTGATCACTGGCTTTTCTTCTGGTGCAGGTTCTTCTTCAACCTCTTCGGTGCCGGGCTCTTCTTCATAATCCACTTCATAATCAGAAGATTCCTTTGCTGGAGATTCAGCTTCACCTGGGGTGGTGGTAGGCACCACTACAGCAGGCTGCGTATTCAACTCAGGTGTTTGAGCTTTTGACTGAAAAGAAAAAAGAATCAGTAAAAGAAAAATCACGGAAGCAAAATCTCCCGAGGTCTCGCACCATCTGCTGGTCCTACGATTCCGCGAGATTCCATGGATTCAATCAATCTAGCTGCACGGTTATAACCAATTTGAAGGCGTCTTTGTAAAAATGAAGCCGATGCAGTTTTAGAAGAACGAATAATGAGTAGAGCTTCTTCAAATAATGGATCACTATTTGCTTCTTCATCTCCTCCCTCTGCAGACATCTCTTCCGGATCAATTAAAATCTCATTACGATAAACAGGTTTACCTTGTTCGCGTAAAAAATCAGTAATGGTGGTGAGTTCATTATCATCCATGAAGGCACCTTGTAATCGAATCGGTTCATTTTGCCCTGGAGGAATGAAAAGCATATCTCCTTGTCCAAGCAATCGTTCTGCACCCTGACGATCTAAAATTGTACGTGAATCGATGTAAGAAGAAAGTGAGAACGATACACGAGTTGGCATGTTCGCTTTGATCAAGCCCGTGATCACATCAGTAGAAGGACGTTGCGTGGCAATCACTAAATGAATTCCAGCTGCGCGCGCTTTTTGAGCAATACGAGCAATGGAGCCCTCTACATCTTTTTTCACGGTCATCATGAGATCAGCTAACTCATCAATGATGATTACAATAAATGGAATTCTTCCAATGATCGGCGCGCCTGATTCATCTTTATCAAATGCTTCAATCCAGTCTCCACCGGTCATTAATATGCCTGCTTCTTGCTGACTATGAGCTTCTGCTTGAAGCACTGTCGCCATTGCTTCGGCACCACTGGCATCCACCTTTTCATTATAACTTTGAAGATTACGAACACCAGCAGCTTCTAGAATTCGATAACGGCGTTCCATCTCACGAACTGCCCATTTTAGCGCACTAGATGCGTTTTTGGGATCATCCACCACTGGCAAAAGTAAGTGAGGGATATCGTGATAAAAACTAAACTCAATGAACTTTGGATCGACTAAAATCAATCTCATTTCATCAGGAGTGAATCGATAAAGCAGGGATGAAATCAAACCATTCATGAAAACTGATTTTCCTGAACCTGTTTGTCCGGCTACGAGTAAATGGGGCATTTTTGCAAGATCGGCAAAAATAGATTGTCCGGAAATATCTTTACCCATCACCACAGGCAATTGATATTTCGGATTTTGGAATTCACCCGTTTGTAAAAACTCTCTCAGTAAAACTTGCTCGCGGGTTTCACTCGGAATCTCAATCCCCACCACCGCTTTGCCCGGAAGAGGTGCTAAAATACGAACTGATTTAGAAGAAAGCGCCATCGAAAGATCTTCCACTAATCCAGAAATACGAGAAACCTTAATCCCAGGACCAGGCTTAAACTCATAAAGAGTGATCACCGGGCCCACCCTCATCGCAGTGATTTCACCATCAATACCAAACTCCGCTAACTTATCACTCACTAGAGTTGCGCGTTCAGTGAGGCGATCACGATCAATAGCCGTTTCTACTTTGGTTACTTTGCGGAGGAAATCAATAACTGGTAGTTTCCATTTTCCGCGTTTTTTATCGAACTTAAATTTTGGTTTTGAGCTCTCCGGTTCAACTGCGGCTTTAACAATCACAGGACCAAGACCATCAAATTCTTTTTGATTTTCCTTTGCGCTTAATTTTCTTAATTCTGATACAGAAATTTCAGAAACTTCTTCTTCTGACTCATTTGTTTTCAGTTTGGTTTTTGCTTTCACCACCACTGGCTCTTCATCAACTTCTATTGGAGCATCGAGCTTGATGATTTCAGCTTTTACTTTTTTTGATTTAACTGGAACATCCTGAGTCGTTGCAGAACTTGCTGCGATGATCGACGCTTCTGTTACACCTTGAGGCTTCACATCAACATCATCAACAAGGGATGCTTTAGCTTCAATGCGAGCAACACGGTAAGCTTCCGCACGTTCCTTAATTTGAATAAAACTTTTCTTTGCTTGCATACCTACGAATTGAGCCAGTTTATTGAGAGCAATTGCAGAGTAGTAAGCGAGATAAGTGAGCGCAAGTTTACCAAAACGATAAGCGATGATACTCGAAGCGCGAATGAGGGATGAAATAAAATGAGCAACACCAATTGGAGTTGAAATCACAAGTGCTGCAAAAAAAATCGCCAGTGCCGCAATGGAAGCGCCAGTGCGGTTCAATGCATGCTCAAGTGGAACAGATAACCACGCTCCAAAAAATCCACCCGTGAGAAATTCGGTTTGTGACCAATGCCAATTTTTCCAGTGTAGAGATAAAAAAACCGTCAATGAGATGACACTCACACTGAGTCCAGCGAGTGAAGAAAGTGAACGAGCAAAGCCTTCTTTAGAATGTAAGTGTGCTGCAATGAATAAAAAACCCATCGGAATGAGGAATGCTCCTAGTCCGAAAAATTGTAGGAAGATGGATGAAATTTGTGATCCTACCATTCCGCATGAATTCAAAATGGGCTGGGTAGACTGTGTGAACAGTGAAGTATCTTGGGAATTATAGGTAAATATGGCGATCCAGAGAAAAACTCCGAAAGCGGTAGTGATGATGGTGCTGAGTTCGATGCTTAAGCCTTTTTTTGCCACAAATACCCTCCTGGTAAGAACTTGCTGATGCTTTTATTGTACCTATTTTTGGCTTAATTTAAACTCAAAACCTCGAGTTTGAATCAGATCAAAAAACGGCATTTTAGGCACACCCAACTCTGGCGGAAGGACCCCCTTTTCCTTGATGAATCCCGACGCAATCATCTGCCCCACAATCGATGCAGTGAAGCCCGTTGTTCTTTGCATAGATGTTAACCCTGTTTTTGCATCCGAGTAATCGCAGATCCAATGCGTGATCTCTAATTTTTTTCCGTCCTTCATTCCCTTGCTTACCGTTTGAATAAAAGAGACATCTTTTTCTCCACCCTTTGGCATTAAGAATTTTTCAAGCACCGCTTTGCTCATTGCCCTTGGCTGAAACATTCCATTTTCAGTTTTAATTTCTTCACGAGAAAAAAATCCAATCTCACGAAGCGCTTTCCAAATTGCAAGATGCCCTGGATAACGAACAAATTTATTTTCTAGATTTTTTACTCTACCTTGATACGTCCAAGGCAGGGTGGAGAGCATTCCCATTCCGTGAGTGGCTTCCACCTTACCCACTACCGGCAAATCACATTGTTCGATTTCGGTCATGGGTGCGATCTCGATTAGTTTTCCGTCACGCAATTGCGTGGTCATTCCTGTGTATTCATTAGTGAGAGTTTCAATCGCAAAAACCAGATGATAATTCAGTGGAGGTTTACCATTAGTGGGAATTCCACCATCGCGAGTGATGATTTCATCGGCGGTATCGAGCAATTCCATCGCATGTCCTACAGTGATGTTCGTCATTCCTGGGCCCATTCCACAATCAGGAATGATCGTGATTCCAGCCGTTTTTGCCTCATTGGTGAGCGCCAGTTGAGCAAGCACCATCGTGGTATCACCACCGAGATCCACCATTGAAACACGCGCCTTGATCGCGGCTTTCGTAATATCAAGCGCGTATTTGTAGGGAGCGGTATTTAAAATCAGATCACAACCTAAGGCTGCCGTAGCGGTTGCATCGATATCTCCGGCATCGAGTTTTAGTGGTGTGAGTTTTTTTGGTTTAGAATTTTTTTCTAAAAACTGAGTGAGCTTCGTAATCATCTCAGGAAATGCATCAGCTAGAATTAATTCTTCAGGATTGCCAAACAAAATCATATCCAGAGCTGCACCGTAAGCTTGCATTCCACAACCGATGAGAAGAACTTTTTTCATAGACCTGATGATATCACTAATTTAATGCAAAAAAGAGCGCCTATTTCTAAGCGCTCTTTTTGGGGATTAGATGTGATTAAACTCTATTGTTTAACAACATCCAAACTTGCAGCAGTTCTTTCGCCATTTGCATTTTTAATGTAATTCACACGGATAGTACCCAGTTTTTCATTTGGCATCGAATTGCCAGAGTAATAAAGGGTGAAATCAACTGTGCTAGTCTCACCTTGGCTTAAAATATCCTTATAACCAGAAGTCATGGAACCTTCGATCGCATCAGAACTAGCATCAAAGGAATACTCCATGTCTCTAGCCTGTTTACTTCCGTGATTCATGAATTGAGCACGCACCACGCAAGTTCCATTTCCACAATCAGCACTCGAGATCACGATTGGATTTGCAAGTGCAACGAGTTCAGCATCCGCTTCAGCAACGACAATCGGGTTGCTATCTACAAGGGGTAATTGCCCGAGATCAATAGATTTGCTACATCCAGATAAAATTGCGATCGTGAATAAGCCTGTAAAAATAACTAATTTTTTCATATTTTAATTCTCCTTGTTTGTTGTTGAACTCATATAATCACTGCACAGCGCAATTAACCATTCACGTGAGTTTCATCTTATTTGAAGAAGTTGCAGACCTTGTGCAAATGGCGAAGTAGGAACGAGTTTTGCTTTAAGGATTGAATGTTAATCGAAGATCTATATCATCCGTGGGAAGAAGGTGATGTTAGACTTTGATTTGGCGAAACTTTATGAAGTGCCCACAATGAGGCTTAATGAACAGGTAAAAAGAAACTTAAAAATATTCCCTTCAGACTTTACTTTTCGCCTTACAGATCAAGAGTTTAACTCTTTGATATCGCAAATTGCGATATCAAAGGAGGGTCGTGGTGGACGAAGAAAAATGCTCACTGCCTTCACCGAACAAGGCATCGCCATGCTCTCTGCGAATAGATCCAAACTCGTATTGATACGAACTTTAACTATGAATTTGACGCGGCAAGCATCAAGAAGTCGCCGAAGACTTTTTACATTTTTTCCATTACACTTTTTGGAATCATGGCAACTAACGATAACTCCAGTTTCGAACCCGTAAGATCCGACGTTAACTTTCCCCAACTTGAAGAAAAGCAACTCAAGTTTTGGGAAGAAAATAAAATTTTTGAAAAATCCATGAGTGAGAATACTCACGCTAAATCTTTTAGTTTTTATGATGGTCCTCCGTTTGCAACTGGCCTTCCCCACTATGGGCACTTACTCGCTGGAACCTTAAAAGATATCGTTCCCCGCTACTGGACGATGAAAGGCTACCGAGTACAAAGAAGATTCGGCTGGGATTGCCATGGAGTTCCGGTTGAGTTTGAAATCAATAAAACTTTAAATCTTCACACTCGCAAAGAAATTTTAGAATTCGGCGTAGATAAATACAATGCCGCTTGCCGCGGGATTGTGGATCGTTATTCCACTGATTGGAAAAAAACAGTGAAACGCATGGGCCGTTGGGTAGATATGGATAACGCCTATTTCACGATGCAAGTAGAATTCATGCAAAGTGTGTGGTGGGTATTTCAAGAGCTCTATAAAAAAGGCCTCATTTATGATGGGCTAAAAGTAGTTCCCTACTCCACCGGTGTTTCCACTCCGCTTTCAAACTTTGAAGCAAATTTAGATTACCGTGAAGTTCAAGATCCTGCGGTGACCGTTACGTTTCCACTGGTGAAAGATCCAAGCGTATCAGTACTTGCATGGACGACCACTCCGTGGACACTCCCAAGCAACATGGCTCTCGCCGTTGGAAATGAAATTGATTACGTACAAGTAAAAGAAGTGGCAACGGGCAAAAAATTTATTTTAGCTGAATCTCGTTTGGCTGCTTTTTCTAGTGCAAAAAAAGATGCACCAATCGAAGATTTCCTAATCGAGAAAAAAATGCTCGGCTCCGAACTCGTCGGAATGGAATACACTCCCCTCTTCAAATACTTTGATAGTAAGCACGCAGATGGCGCATTTAAAATCATTCACTCTGATCACGTGACCACCGAAAGTGGTGCCGGCGTGGTTCATATGGCTCCAGCTTATGGAGAAGAAGATTTCTATGCTTGTCAGAAAAATAAAGTGCCATTGGTGAACCCTGTGGATGACGATGGGATGTTCACAAAAGCAGTGAGTGATTTTGAAGGTCGTCGTGTAAAAGAGGCCGATAAAGACATTATATTGAAGTTAAAAAATGAGGGACGTTTGTTCAAACAAGACACTCTCGTCCACTCCTATCCTTATTGTTACCGCTCCGGTACTCCACTCATTTACCGTGCTGTCTCTTCCTGGTTTGTGGCAGTTGAAAAAATCAAAGATGAAATCATTGCTGCCAACAAAACTACACACTGGGTTCCTGAAACCATTCGTGACAATCGTTTTGGAAATTGGTTAGAGGGTGCACGCGATTGGTCTATTTCTAGAAATCGTTTCTGGGGAACGCCCCTTCCAATTTGGAGAAATAAAGAAGGCGAAATTATTTGTGTAGGATCAAAAGAGGAACTCGAAAAACTTTCGGGTAAAAAAGTTGCCGATCTTCATAAAGAATTTGTAGATGAAATCACGATTCCATCCCCTACTGGCAAATCTCCACTCAAACGCATTGATGAAGTTCTAGATTGTTGGTTTGAAAGTGGTTCCATGCCTTACGCACAATGGGGCTATCCATTCACTCATCAAGCAGATTTCGAAAAGAACTTTCCTGCTGATTTCATCGCTGAAGGACTAGATCAAACCCGCGGATGGTTTTACACCCTCATGGTAATCGGTGTTGGTTTATACGGAAAAGCACCATTTAAAAATGTGATCGTAAACGGAATGATTTTAGCTGAAGACGGTAAAAAAATGTCGAAAAGCCTAAAAAATTATCCGGATCCAGAAAAAGTATTGAATGAACATGGGGCTGATGCTCTTCGTTTATACATGATTGATTCTCAAGCTGTTCGTGCCGAAGAATTGAGATTTAGTGATAAGGGTGTGCGAGAAATTGTTCGCCGCATTTCACTTCGTTGGTGGAACTCATACTCTTTCTTCACCAATTACGCGAGTATTGATCAATTTAAACCACGTGGTGATTACGCCAATACACCAAATTTACTAGATCAATGGATTTTATCTCGATTGAATTCACTCATTCAAAAAACAAATGAAGAGATGGCTGCTTATCGCCTCTATACGGTAGTGCCTGAGCTATTAAATTTCATTGAATCCTTAACCAATACTTACATTCGTTTCAATCGTGCTCATTTTTGGCGCGATGGAATGCCTGAAGATAAACGTTTTGCTTATGAAACCCTTTATCATGTTTTAATGACTCTTTCTAAAGTGATGGCGCCGTTTGCACCTTTCCTTTCTGAAGAAACTTATCAAAATCTTTCTCGCGCAAGCGGCTCCCGTAAAGAGAGCGTTCACCTTGAAATGTTTCCTGATGCAGAAACTAAATTCATCAAGCCAGAATTGGAAGATGCAGTAACCCGCATGGACGCTCTCGTGATGTTAGGAAGAAATCTTCGTGAGAAGATCAAGATCAAAGCAAAAATCCCTCTCCTTACGATGAAGATCATTCACCGTGATCCTAAAGTACTGAGCAGTTTGCAAAAACTGGAAGCTTACTTTCAAGACGAACTCAACATTCGTAAATTTGAATACGTGACCAAAGAAGAAGATTTCATTCAAGTGAAGGCAAAAGCAAACTTCCCTGTTCTTGGAAAACGAGTGGGTGGAAAAATGAAAGCTATTGCAGCGCAAATTGATAAGCTTTCCCTGGCTGATCTTGAAAACCTTGAAAAAGGATCTACCATGGTGATCGATGGAGAAACCATCAGTATCGCCGATGTGGAGATTCGTCGTCAATCCTTGGGAGATAAAATCACGATCGCTGCCCATCAATTGATTTCAATTGAAGTGGATCCTACTCTCACCGAAGAGCAAATTCTAGAAGGACTCTCCCGCGAAGTGATGCGTAAGATTCAACAAGCACGTAAAAATGCGGATTTGAAACTCGATGCTCGCATCGAACTTTCTCTTTTTGTAGAAGGAAAGTTACTGGAAGCAGTAAAAGCGCATGAAGCAACAGTGATGAGCGAAACGCTCACTACTAAACTTTCATATGCTTCTACCGCAGAATCAGTAGTGGGAACACACACAGAAGTAGCGACAGATATCGAAGAAGGAAAAGTTGGAATTGGTTTAAAAGTTTCTACTTAATCATGAAAATCTATAACGATACCAACATGGATCAGCTTGAGTTCATTCCAGAAGCAAGTTTTGAAAACTATGAGTTTCAGGGTATAGATTTTTCGAAACATCATCTAAAATCAATTGAGTTCTATAGTTGTAAGTTCTTAGCATGCAATTTTGCTAATCAGTCTGTCATGAACGTTTCTTTCAAAGAACCCCTTTTTGACTCATGTAAATTACTCGGAATCAATTGGTGCGAAATTAAACGATTAGATCAACCGAAATTTCTAAACTCAAAACTCGATCTCTCAGTTTTTAGTCGTCTCAAATTGAAAAAAGCCGAATTCATTGATTGCTCAGTAATAGATGTGGATTTTTCTGAATCCGATTTAAGTGCGGCATTATTTACAGGCTCAAACTTAAGTAGTTCTAATTTTGATGGCGCAGTGATTCTAGGAACCGATTTTAGAAATAGTAAAGATTACTCGATTGATCCACGCAGAACGAAAATCAAAGGGGCAAAATTCAGTTATCCCGAAGCAATTTCGCTCATCTCTATTCTTGGCGCAGAAGTTTCTTAACATTCAATGCGTTAAATATTTAATTTAGGCTTAAAAGTTGCTTCTTCAATATCGGTAAAAAGGACATTGGGTTCTTTTAAATTGAGGGAGTATGATATGAAAAAAGTAATTCTGTTATTATCGCTTTTATATGTAGTGCCAAGTTTTGCGGCGGGTGAAGCAAGACCCTGCAGCAAAGGCGGCGGTGGCCAAGGGCAACAACAGCAACAATGCCAACAGCAACAGCAACAGCAACAGCAACAGCAACAGCAACAGCAACAGCAACAACAGCAACAACAGCAACAACAGCAACAACAGCAACAACAGCAGCAAGCTTGTCAGCCTTTAGTGGATGCTTGTATTGATGCAGGTTACTATAACGATTCTGAGGTACGCTCATGCGTACAGGATATTGTGAATGGTGATCAATCTGATGTTTCAGTTAATGGAGACGACGTAGATGCCTGCAGTAATGCAATGAGTTTTTTCAAAAAATAATGGCATCATTTGTTCTAAATACAAAAGCGATGAATTTGATGATTCATCGCTTTTGTTTTGAAAATTACTGATAAACGCACTGAGAACCCACTCTTTTGGCTCCATCCGCACATTCGCCTGAATTTTTTGATCCTACGATTTTACCGATATCAATACTCGCAGCACTTTTTGGATCAGCCACCGTATCAAAAGTTTTCATCGGAGCCATGCCTGCAATTTTTGTTAATTGCATCACTTGTACGTGAATGCTGATTTTGCTAGCAGCTGTACATCTTGTTTTAACGCCTTCAGTAATCGTATTTTGAACTGCCGGGATCGTTTCGTTTGCTCCGCAGGTTGCTTTCATCGCTGCACGCACCAGAATAAGACAACGATTTAATTCTTCCTGAGTCGTAGGAACTTTATTAAAACTAGGTTTACTATTAATAAAATTATAGGCATCACTTGTTGGAAGTAAAAGTGATGTTACGCTACTAGCACTGGTGGTATCCACGGTTTCAACTTGACCGGTTACACTTCTGGTCGGATTTACGGTACGTGGCTTTAACTCTCCACCAAACTCACTAAATCCATTACAGCGAGATCCATCCAGTGTGTAAAATCCAGAAATCGGTTTACCTTTACTATCACTGAGAACCACTGCATTTAATTGTCCACCATCTCCGTCTACATCTTTACTCGCCCATAAAGCATCAAAACTAGTATCGACAGCAGAAGAGTTATCAATACAATCAAACTTTAAGTTTTGATTTCCTTTGGTGTAAGCATTTAAACAACAACTGAGTTTTTTATTGATCGTGTTATTAAATTTAGCTGATAAACTGCTTCCATTCACCCCACTTGAAACTGCGGATGCTGTATCATTGGAAGTTCCTGCTGAGCATTGATGTTCTGCTGCAATAAATTCACAATGAGGAGTACCAGTTAAATCAACAACTTTATAGCCGGTTGAACATGCCCAAAT
>CANBTI010000029.1 GCA_947372355.1 Bdellovibrionales bacterium
TGAATGCATGAGCATAATGTAATCCAGCAGCAGCGTGCTCAATGATGTAACAGGCAGCCGGAATAGGAATCGCTTGTTGTTTTTGAGCTGATTTTGAAAGCATTTGTCTGAGGTTGCGACCATCAACAAACTCCATTGCAATATAATGCTGGCCATTTTCTTCACCAGATTCATACAATTGTACAATGTTAGGATGGGTAAAGCGCATCGTGACTTGCACTTCAGATTTAAACATATTTACGAATTCTTGGTTGTTACTGTGCTCACCTTGAATTCTTTTGATCACGATAAAACGGCCACTACCCTCTAATGAAGCTAACCTAGCACGAAAAATTTCCGCCATCCCGCCTTCGCCTACGCGATCGAGAAGAAAGTATTTTCCGAATTTTTTTAATATCGCTTCACTCATGTCAGATACCTATCGGTCATCCTTTCAGAAAACTTTAATATTTTTATACCTTTAAGTCCGTTTTAAACAAACCTACTCAATGAATATCATTGATCTTTTTTAAATATCTCAAATTTAATAACTTTGCTATGATCACGTCCTATGCGATTTCTATTTGGAGCACTGGTAAGTTTAATTTGCGTAAGCACACTACATGCCGAGACCCCAAGTGACCTTGATCTTGAGCTTGCTCAAAAATCTATCCAAATAATTCAAAACATCAGTCGCTATAACGATCAAGAATTGAATCGCATCAGTACTACTTGGAACAAAAAATGTTCAAAAAAATCTGAAGATCAAATTTGCTTAATTACTGAGTGTGAGGTCGATTCCTTGGATTGCAGGGTCGATCATGTGTTGTTGTTTCGAGGTGAGGATCAACTCCATGATCTCAGTGGAACATCTGCACTGCTTCGTGCAAAACTAGATAACAGCGAATACACAACGGGCCTCACTTTAAATCAAATATTAACTAATTTTTCATCCGATTTAGGAGTCTTAAAATCGTTTGAATTTTCTCCTCAAGACGAACCGGTTACCCTCAGTTTTGATTCAAAAACATTAAAAAAACAGTGGTTATGGAAAGATTCTCACGATCTCATTTCATCAAACGAACCTTCAAAAAACAGCAGAAGCGCTGCTATTACTGCATATTCATTTCATGTAGAAGCTTCATTTCCCTACTATCAAGATCAGAGTTTAAAAAAAACCATTGGCATTGACCCTTTAATTTCAGTAACCTCAAACCCCTCAGTAGCACTCTCCTTTTCTGTTCATAACAAAGTTCATCGTGAATCGTTTCCAGAGGGGCGAGTGATTGTATTCTCTATCCCTAAAAGCGCATTGAGGCACCTCTGCTCTGCCGATACAACTCTAGAAGCTGGAACTGTATTGGATCCAAGAAATTGCACAGATCCCTTAAATGAGCATACGGACGAACAGGAGCTGGACATCGTCGTATATCCTCGTCCTGAATGGATTTATCGAGCATTTATTAAGAGATAACTTAAAGTATTGCCGTCAAAAAACCGACAAGTTTGTTATGCGTAAATTTTTAATTCTGATTGCTCTATTCATGCAGTCACAAACTTCTTCTGCAAAAGAAGAAAAAACTGCCTTAACGTTCATCAAGGCGCATTTACCCAGTAAAATTACAAGTCTTGAAATAGGGAAAACCAGCGAAAAAGATATCCTTTCACTACTCGGAAAACCATTAAAAACAGAAAATGAAACTTTGTACTATGAATTGATTGATTCTAAATATGATTTAAAAATAGAGATTAAGAACAAAACACTACAAAGTTTTGTTTATGATTTTCCCCTAAGTAAAAATAAATCTACGCTCAAATTTACTGATTTTTTACCCTTTTTTACACCAATCAAATTGGAAGAAATTAGAAAATATCTTGAATCACAAGAAGGTCATGAAAGAGGAAAAACTTTCATTGTTAAGTTTCCTGAGTATAAAATGATTTTAATGTTTCTCGATGCAGGACCAAAAAAGCTCAAAGAAATTCAATTTATTTCACAAATTCAAATTCGAAAAAATTAAGAAATTATAGAATTTAAAATTTAGCGAAAAAGAAATAAATCAATCCGAACAGAATTGATTACTTATTTTTATCAGGCAATGGCTTCCACTTGATCGCAATTCCACGCAAAAGGATTTCTCCTTCAGCACCATCATCAGAACATTCAGCCGTTGCGTGCTCTTCAGTTTTACCATCGAGCAACATCACCACAGAACGTACCTTGATCACTGCTTCACCACCCGGCTTTTTTGCTTCTTTTAAGAGATCACGAGCTGCTTTATTATAATAGTTATTACAAATTTTTTGGCTATTTGGATCTTGCTCCATGGTTGGAAAATGAGCCCTTGTGCGAACCCAACCCAGCACTTCGTAGGGTCTACCTAAATACTCACCAGTTGGCTCCTCAACAAAAACCGCCTTATCTGGAAAGTGATATGTACTGTGCCTCTCTTCAGGCAATGAAGTTGCACAGCCATTGATCATAATTATATTGATGGATAATATGCTAAATAAAAACAGGGCTTTTACCGAAGTAAAAAGTTCCCCTGAGAGGAAAAGCCCTTTTTTATTTTGCATATTATGGCTCAAGATAAGTATACTCGATGTCTTTATAATTCCTAAGAACCCACTTCTTACCTTCATGAGATTTGATGTAGCTCGTAGGTAACAATGGAATCTTACCTCCACCGCCTGGAGCATCTACCACGAAATGGGGAACGGCCATGCCGCTGGTCCATCCGCGAAGTGCTTTAATGATCTCTAGGCCTTTTTCCACTGGAGTTCTAAAGTGAGAAATTCCTTGTGAAAGATCTGCTTGAAACATGTAGTACGGGCGAACTCTCATCATGAGTAACTTATGATTGAGTTCCATCACGATTTTCGCATCGTCGTTCACACCTTTGAGTAACACCATTTGATTATTGATCACACAGCCCGCGTCCGCCAAACGTGCACATGCATCGAAAGCTTCTGTCGTGCACTCTTTTGGATGATTAAAATGTGTGTGAATAAATACGGGTTGATACTTTTTCAACATATTACAAAACTCAGGCGTAATGCGTTGTGGAAGGGTCACCAAGTTACGAGTGCCAATCCGGAAAATTTCAATGTGATCCATCGCACGTAAACGTGAAAGGATGTATTCCAATTTATCATCAGAAAGTGAAAGTGCATCACCGCCTGAAATCACCACATCGCGAATCTCCTTTGTGCGTTCAATGTAAGCCAAACCTTCATCCAGAACTCTAGCATTCGTTGCTGAATCAGGATCTGCAACTTTACGTTTACGAGTACAATGGCGGCAATACATCGCACAGTTGTGATTGGTGTAAAATAAAACCCGATCAGGATAACGATGAGTAATCCCTGGAACAGGCATGTCTTTTTCTTCCCCGAGTGGATCTTCTAAATCTTCGGGTGCGATGTGAAGTTCACCTGGTTGCGGAACGGATTGCAAACGGATCGGGCAATTTGGATCATTAGGATCAATCAATGCTGCATAATATGGCGTGATGGCCATGTTGAACATTTCGTGTGAACCGGCAAATGCCATTCGTTCATCATCGGTAACGTTAATCACTTTTTCGAGAGCGTCCATTGTCTTGACACGTTTTTGTTGCTGCCAAATCCAATTGTTCCAATCTTTATCGGAAGCATCTTTCCAGAGATCCGGACGAGGAGCGGGTTTGAAACGACGTTCACGTAATGTATTAACTGTATTGAATTCTGCCATTCAACAATTTTGCCAGACAAGCAATCTTGATTCAAGCTAAGTTACATTGAAAATCGAAGAGCGATTGAGTGCGTCAACCAAGCGGCGAAATAAGCGAGCACAAAAAGATACACCATACTCACCATCATCCATTTGGTACTCTGTAACTCTCTGCGTATCGTGGAAAGCGTAGAGATACATTGTGGGGCAAAAATAAACCAAACGAGTAGACTCAACCCTGTTGCTAGCGGCCATTCCTTTTGAATGATCTGGCTTAATTTGTCGGTATTGGAAACCTCACCACCATCACCAACTGCATAGACAGTAGAAAGGGCACTCACCATCACCTCACGTGCAGCGAAGGTTGGAATCATGGCCATACTGATCCGCCAATCAAATCCAAGAGGCTTCATCACTGGTTCAATAAAATGGCCAAGATCATAGGCAAAACTTTTTTCTTTATTTGGAAAACTCACCATCACCCAAATCACCATGGATAGCGCAAGGATGATCGTCCCCACTCGAGTGACAAATAATTTACCCCGGTAAATCAAACCCTTACTAATACTTTGAAATGAGGGCCACTTGTAAGAAGGCAATTCGATAAATAAAGGAGAACGCGGGCCCTTGAAGAAAAACTTTTTTAATACTGCTCCCACTACGAGCGCAAATAAAGTTCCCGCAAGATACAATCCCAACATCACTAATCCCTGAAGCTTAACCCCCGCAAACACAGCCGTATTAGGAATAAAAGCAGCGATCAAAAGTGTGTAAACAGGGATCCGAGCAGAACAGGTCGTGAGAGGAATCATCATCGTAGTGATGATTCGATCTCTTTTGTTTTCAATTGTTTTGGTGGCCATGATCCCTGGAACCGCACAAGCATAGCTCGAAAGTATGGGTAAAAAAGCTCGTCCATGAAGACCCACTTTTCCCATCCAATAATCAAGGAGAAATACCGCACGAGCCATAAAACCGAAATCTTCTAAAAATAAAATCAATGCAAAAAGGATTAGTATTTGTGGGAGAAATACTATTGTTCCACCAATCCCCGCCAATACTCCATCCGCAAGAAAGCTTTTCACCATTTCAGGAATTGGAAGCATGCCAACCTGTGTGGCTAGCATTTTAAAAAGGGAATCAATCCAATCCATGGGAATTTGCGCTAGATTAAACATCAATTGAAATGCAATTCCCAATACCAAGAGCAAAACTAGAATGCCCCATACTGGATGCAATACAATTTGATCAATGCGTTCAGTTCTTTTGTCTACCCCACCTTTTTTAAGACAAACTTCTTTGACGACTAGATCAGATTTTTTATAAAATTCTAAAATTGAATTCTTCTTAGATGCGTGATCATCCACTGGAAAAAACTGATGCGGAGAACGGGTTTTCTCAAACCATTCTTTTTCCAATTCAATAATCAAATCCACAAGACCTTTTTTCTTCACTGCCATGGTGGCTACCACTGGCACTCCGAGAATTTGAGAAAGTTTTTTCAAATCGTATCGATACCCGCGCGATTCAGCGAGATCGATCATATTAAATGCAACCACGGCAGGCATGGTTGTGGTGTTTAACACTTCAATTAAAAATCGGATTGCCCGTTCCGGTTGGGTAGCGTCCACCACCAAAATCATTCCAGTGAAGGAGGTACTCTTCACTGCATTTAACAATACTTTTTCTTCATCCGTATAAGGGTGAAGACTATACGCACCCGGAAGATCAACCAGCGTTGCATGATGATTAGGTAAAATTAAATCCGCTTCTGCACTGTCTACGGTAACACCTGCATAATTCGCAACTCGCTGTTGTGAATTCGTGAGCAAATTAAATACAGCTGTTTTTCCTGCATTGGGTGTTCCAACAAGTGCAATTTTTTTATTCACAAAGTTTTACCTGAATTAAATTTGCCTCTGCACGTCTCAGTGCATAGGTCGCTTCTTTGATTCTAATACTGATGGGATCACGAGAATAGGGAGCCTCCTGCAATACTTCTAAAATTGAACCCTGTAAAAATCCCACCTCATAAAGACGATGCAAAAAGTTTTCAAAATCGACAGGAGCTTTTTCAAAGCCGATAATTTCAGCCCGATCCCCCGGTTTTAAATCTCCAAGCTTTTGTACTTCATTTTTATCGCTGTTGAGAATCGTTATCATTAATAAAATCGTACTGAAGCTTGCCAATTTCGTCAAGAAGATGCTTAATTATTCCATGGCAAAACTAGTATTGATTCGACACGGCGAAAGCCAATGGAATTTAGACAATCGCTTTACCGGTTGGGTAGATGTAGATCTTTCCGCTAAAGGCGTGGAAGAAGCAAGATCAGCTGGCGTATTAGTGAAAAAGGCAGGAATTGAGTTTCAATCCACTTACACTTCCCTATTAAAACGTGCAATTAAAACGCATTACAACATGCTCGAAGTGATGGATCGACTTTGGTACCCAGTCACCAGAGACTATCGATTAAATGAACGACACTACGGTGCACTTCAAGGACTCAACAAAGAGGAAACTGCAAAAAAATATGGTGATGCCCAAGTGAAAATTTGGCGTCGTTCTTTTGATACACTTCCACCATTGTTAGAAGCATCTTCAGAAATGAATCCAGCAAACGATATTCGCTATAAAAATCTGGGAATAGAAGCTCAGCCATTGGGTGAATCACTAAAGCTCACGATTGATCGCGTGCTTCCACTTTGGAATCAAGAAATTATTTCTCATTTAAAGAATGGAGAAAATGTTTTGATTGTTGCTCACGGAAACAGTCTTCGTGGTTTAGTGAAAATTTTGAAAAATTTATCTAATGAAGAAATTTTAGAACTCAATATTCCGACTGCAAAACCGTGGGTTTTTGAATTTGATGAGAACTTAAAAATTATTCAAGATGCCTATCTTTAAAGATTAGGGGTTCCCATTTGCCCGAAGAAATTAGAAGTCAATGGAGTGTAAGTCGCTGTAGAAGTACAGCCCGGTTCACCGCGACTCAAAACTCCCCATTGATACAATTTACCACCAACAGAGACAAACGCCGGACCACCAGAATCACCATGACAAGCTGAACTTCCCGGCTCACCCACGATTACTGTTTTTGCATAGGATGTTTGAATCTTCACTTCGTTTTTATATAAAAGTCCTGATTCTTTTCCATCGCCACCGCGTTGTCCAAAACCTGCTATCACCACACTTTGTTGGGGTTTAACAAATTTAGCCATTACACTTGGATTTAAAATAGTCACCGGCCTGAATCCAGCTGGTATTCCTCCAGCATATTTCACTAAGCCAATATCATTGTGTGGATAAGAAGAACCAAGAGCAGTATTCGGATAATCGATGTTGTGCTTTACGTTGGTCACAGTTCTAGCATAAGTTTTTTCACGAATGAGTTGTCCTACTTTTTCACTCGTACTTCCATCATTGGTGAACAACACATACATTGCTTTCACATCCACTACGCAATGGGCAGCAGTTAAAATAAATTGTGAGTTAAGAATCGTTCCACTACAGAGAAATCCGCTTCCCGCGTTTGTAGCTCCGTAGAGCAACACGGTAGATTGAGCGATTTGATCTTCCTGAGAAACAGGAACTCCTCCAATAATTGCTTTAGCGGGAGTCAGGTTTAAAAAAAGGCCTAAAATTAATAATATCATGTAGTTACTTCCTTTATCATTTCCTGTTGAGGAACCTAACAATTGTAGCTCATAGTGTCAATTAATAAAGTGCGTTATTTACAAAAAGAATCAACACCTGGAGCGCTCACTCGTTCAAAATCAAGAGTCTTCGAATTAAAATTAAATTTATGATCCCAGTAGTAGCACTGAAGTGGGCCACCTAACTCAGGCGCCGTTCCAGGAACTGCAGGATTACCCGTAAGTGGAATATCTTTTGTTTCATAAACACAAACCTGAAACTCGAGAGAGGGCGTAGTCAGCGTCATGGTATCGTAAGTTTTTTGTGTGAAAGTACTCGCTAGAGTTGGCATGTCAGTAATGAAAATTTGCTTTGGTAATTTTTTTGTTTGGTATTGAAGAAAAGAAAAGTTTTTTGAGTTGTCTAAGATGAGATCATTGGAAGTTAAAGTTTGAAGATCATTATTCAACTTTAAAGGGCGCTTTGCTACGTAATACCAATCCAAGCGATCACCCTTTTCTTCATTATTTTGGTACATGGGATCCACATCCAGTGTGTCTACTTCCCAGTGCGGATGATTAAAAGCAATCACCTTACCCCGTGATTCGCGGCTAGTGCCAAAATACTTAGGACTTAACTCACCCGTTGATTTTCGATAAACTTGATCGGTAACACACCCTTTTAACCATTGAACTACGGCGTATTTTCGAATGCAATCAGGCGTTGTTGTTTCAATCACTGCAGCCATGGAAGTGAAATGCGTGTTACTCGTTTCATCTCTTATCTCACTTCTTTTATTAATCACGGTAAAGCGCTCGATTTGGCATTGATTAGGACTAATCAGAGGAAATATTTTTTGATGAAATTTAAATTCATCCCCTGCGTGTGCATTGAAAGAAAGGCTAACTAAACTGAATAAAATTAAGTTTTTGATCACAGCAGACCTCCAGGAAACGGAGGTTAACAGATTTCATTTATTAAATCAAGTTAGTTTAATAATAATGCCATCATCAATATAATCACCAATCAGATATATTTGGGCTAAGATTACTGCAGATTTTTTGAAGTTCTCCCTATCCTCAATGCCCATATAAATCGATTGAGGGATAATCATCCACTTTAAATATTCTTTATTAGTAGGATCCCAGAAAATTCGAAACTTTCTATCCGGTGTCTTCACTCCATTTTCACCTCGTTCTACCATCGTCTTTAAAATGTTAGGATGTTGGGTAAAAATCAACCTACTTATTGATTTTGATACTTTAACTTTTGAATAAGTTTCCCAATACATTTTCCAATCCGATTTTGCTGATTTGGTAATCACTGGAAACTCTAGAATTGGTTTCCAGAAGTTTTCTAAGCCTGGCGCAACACGGTTTAGCTCACTTCTAGTATAAATTGGATCAGCACAAGCAATAAGCATTCCTCTATTTCCAAAAGCACAAAGCTCTGAAATTCCATATCGCTCAAAACGTTGTCCCAAAACTTGTCTAAATTCAGTAGCATCAGCCCCCCGAATTGTTTGATAATGAATCAAAGATAGTTTTTTATGATTTTTTTTCTTCCTGCTAAAACTCCAAAACAAATACACCAACAAAAACTGAAATACTCCAATCCCGGCACTTGCAATCATGATCAACACCTCAAGTGATGAAAGCCATTCTCCAAGAATAATTTTAGAAATCAATTCCAAACTGAGAAGTATGACCATCCCATAAGGTATCGAAAGAAATGAAACTCTCTTTAGAGTGGAGTATGAAACGAAATGATCGATACGAAATCTTTTTCTAAGTAGATCAAACTGAAAAATTTTTCCGAAATCTACTAAACTTCGAATCCATGGTAAAAAGAAAACCAAACTTAATCCGCCTCCATAATGCCAGAAAACAGGTAAAGCCCAAGCCTCTACACGAGTCATCATTTGAAAAATGATGAAAATCCATGTTTTGCCCGAAGTTTTAATTAAAGGTAAATTTGATTTTGGCCAACGCAACCAACGATGAGCGATCCCCAAGTCGTTTCTTGTTTTACGAAGAATCCAAGTGCGTGATCCTTCTTTGATGAGCGCTTCCCACAAATAGTGAAAACTAATCCCCCAAATGCCAAAAAAATAAAATAATATAGGTAATCCAATAAAACTGAATATTTCTGGCCCATAAAGAAAAACTGAGCTTAAATGAAGCCGACTTTTCCCCTGAATCAATGCACTTTCGGGAAGTAATATTGTATTCCAAGAAAATCGTATTATAAAAAAGATACGAATGGCATCAAATATACTGAAAACACGATCCGTGCTGATAATGGGCAAAAGGTATTTCACAAAAAAACAAACCCAGATGAAAACCAATAAATAAAAAAATCTTCGATTCCAAATCCTTGTTAAAATTAGAGCCTCTTTAAATTTCTGATCTCCCAAATCACGAGCCCGCTCCCTAATCTCTTCCATTGATCCATAGGCGGCCGCTTCAACTATACCTACGCCTAAAATCCATTGAGCAAGATCACTCAAGTTAAAACCTGGAATCAATTCAGAGATCAGTAAAAATCGTGCAAGATGGATCAATCCACGAAAAGTAACGAGACCTGAAAATCGAAGAGCACGACGAACCAGTGGCCACCAAGGCCTCCAAATCAACTCTAAATATGGACTTCTCCCTTCTTCCATTTTATATAAATAAAAACGGATTCTTTTTTGAAATGTATCTTTACGGAACATAAATTTGCCTCAAATGTCCCGGTGTTCTCATGCCAAACTCATTCATAAGTCGTTTTTTTGAATAGCGGCGAAATGCATAAGGAAGTGGTTCTTTTGCTGAGAGAGCAGCTACCATACTAACCACTTCATGATCTAGCTCTCGCCATTGGCCTATTTCATTTACGGCGTAACACATCATTCGAAATAACGGATCTTGTGCAATTGCATCTCGTGAAAACAAAGCATGAACAACACTGACTGCAAGCTTTGCACGGTCGTCGTCACTAAACAGAGGGTTAGCCTCCAAAGTTATTTTGATTCGAAATCGAAATCTTTTTAATAAAAGCTTCATTTTTTCAGAAGTGAGCCTGATGCCTGATCTAGTGATCCGTAAACCCAATAAATCTACAAATGCTTTCTCTGAAAAGCCAGAAACTATACTATTCCCTCCCTTAGCATTCCAAAGAATATCTTTTGATTTTTCAGCTTTTTCACTCAAACTTAATTCACTTAAAACTTGAGTTAAAATCGCTCTCGCAGTTATTGCTGAATCCAGATCAGTGTGGGCAAATACAATGTCATCTCCATATCGACGATAAAAACAACCGGATACATTCAATAGTTCCCGATCTAAATCCGTGAGATATAAGTTTGCAATCAATGGGGTAAGCGCCGATCCTGTGGAAACCCCCAAATATCTAGAAAAAGAGGCTTCAGTACCCCTCCATTTAGTCTTAGCTCGAAGTAGCTTTTTTAATAAATGAATTTCAGCCTCATCTAGTTCGGCCTCTTGGAGCAAACTCCATAATCTTGAACCATCATGAAGAGGGATACTATCGGTATAACTGGCAATATCTCGCCTTAATACATAAAGTGGCATTTTTGTTTCTTTAGCAAACTCTGAAAGTGACTGAACTGCCTGGAACGCGGATCTGCCTTTTTGGTAAGATACCAACTCATGGGGAAGTTTTTTTTTAATTTTAGGTTCAATTTTTAATGCTAATGCTTTTTCTAAAACATAGATTTCTTCAGGCAACCGAACGAGCTCTCGTTCTTTATCGAGCATCACCAAATAAATTTCATTTTCCCAAGATTCTATTTCCAAATCTAAACACCACTGATTGATTTGATTCACATACTCTGAACTAAATTGTTTAAGTATTAAGTTCGGAATTCGGAAGGGAGGAATCTTCGGCATAGTTAAATAAATTGAAGGAGCGAGGTTTTGAATTTAGCCTCTCTGGGACTTTGATTCTTTTTTCATGCGGCCAAAACCGCCTATTTAGTTTTCACTAAATGAAATCGCTCCTTCACTTAAAAGTATAGCGATTAATCTTCGTAAAAAACATCAAAATTTGATGCGTTACCACTTAGATCTTTTCTAAGGGTCTGATCCGCTCCAGCGGTAATCGCGGCATCCGAATTAGCCACTAAGCTTTTTTTAGATCCTGCCATACGACCATTCATGATAGAAAAGGCCCCTAATTTTTCAGGAATCAAATAGGCCGTTGTACTCACTGAATCAATACACACAGCTGACCCTCTGGCATTGATTACATAAGCAGAACACAAATCCCGCCCTTCTCTTGTCACTGAATGTCGAGTACTAGTCAATCCACTCGCTAAAACATGTCCTTTGGCGATAATACTATTTTTCAGATTGATGAACCAAGCTTCTCCACCATGAACGGCATGATCGACCACTGAGGAATAAACATTTGGAACTCTAGCATTCCAAACATCTTTATTTCTTTCTTGATAATAAGAAACCGACATCTTTAAATCACCATTAGGTAAAAGTGTGGTGTGATAGTTACTTTTAGCTCCCGCAGCTTTTCCATAAAAAGTGCAAACACCAGTACCCGGGCGCACAAACTTTCTTCTTAAAATCATCATGGTCTTAGAACTATTCATCACTAATTTTTTACGGAATGAAATAAATTCTAACGCGCGATCCTTATTAGCTAATTTAATTTTGTAATGGGGCCCATCCATCACCGTTTCAGAACCAAACTCCGATGTTTGGTCTAAAAGCGCACCCGCTTTCGCATAGATACTTGCATCACTTTCACCACCAGTACATTCAACCACATCATTTAAAGAGGGGTGGATATAATATTCTTTTGATTTAGAATCCACTACCGCTTTGCTTACATTCAACACTTGTGCTTGAACAATGAAGGTACCGCTCTGATGAGCAGAAGGTGAGTTTTCTGAAACAACTAAAGTTTTTCCGCTGGTGCAATCTTGCCAAGCGATACTTTCAATCAAGCGCTTGAGTCCAGTTCGGCACTTCACCTGTGCTCCACCAACAACATTATTGACAGATACACTCACACTAGCGTCAGAATGATCTGAAAGCTTAAAACCAGTAGGACCACTAAAATTAGTGGTGATCTCAACAGTTGCTCCTGGTACAAAATTTACAATTACCGACTCATTACAAGCAAATGATGGAAGCATTAAAGCAATTGCTAAAGTCAGCTTTTTATTCATATTAATCCTCGTAATAAACATCAAAATTAGACGCACCACCATTTAGATCTTTTCTGAGCGTTTGATCCGCACCTGCAGCAATTGCTGCATCAGAACTAGCTACTAAGCTTTTTTTAGACCCTGAAGGGCGGCCGTTCATATTTGCAAAAGCACCCAATTTTGTAGGAATGAGGTAGGCTGTATTACTAGTTGAATCAATACACACTGCAGAACCCTGAGCATTAATTACGTAAGCAGAACAAGTATCCCACCCGCTTCTAGCGTAGGAATGCCTAGAGCTTTTAAGCCCACTTACTGTAAAAACATCTTGTTTTGAGATCAAGCTATTTTTTATGTTAATGAACCAAGTATAGGCCCCATATACTGTTTGATCTAGAACAGAAGAATAAACATTTGCTTGGCGAGCTTCCCACACACCCTTATTTCTTTGTTGATAATAACTACTCGACTGCTTAATATCTCCATTAGCCAAAAGGATCCAGTGAAAATTACTGATACTTCCTACAGCTTTTCCATAAACAATACATTCTCCGTTACTCGGCCGAACAAATTTTCTTTTTAACATCACCATCGTTTTTGAATCATTCATCACTAACTTTTTACGGAATGAAACAAACTCTAATGCACGATCCTTGTTAGATAATTTAATTTTATAATGAGGCCCATCCATTACCGATTCATTCCCAAATTCAGATGTTTGATCTAAAAGAGCACCCGCTTTTGCAAATAAACTGGCTTCACTTTCACCACCCGTACACTCAGCAACATCATCTAAAGATGGATGAACATAATATTCTTTCGAGGTTTCACTCACCACCTCTCCACTTAAATCTTGCACTTGAGCCTGAGCTACAAAAGTTCCACTTTGATGAGCCGAAGGAGAATGAGCAGAAACAATTAACGTTTTTCCATTGCTACAATCTTCCCAAGAAACACTACTAATAGATCTTTTGAGTCCTGTTCTGCATTTTATTTGTGAATTTTTAGTTCGATCAGAAACGGTTACATTAACCACTGCATCCGTATGATCTGATAACTTAAAGCCCGTAGGGCCATCAAAATTGGTAGTAATTTTTGCAGTTGGAAATGATACAGCAACTTCTTTCGATGTTAAAATGTTACATGCCATAGATGGTGCAATGAGTACTGTCGCGATCACAAACTTAAATTTCATAATGTCCCCTTAAACATATATTAAAGGATTTGAAAAGCTGCACAATGTGTCATCTGTGACATTTTTTAAGGAATGATAACAAACTGAATTGATTAAACTTTAATGGCCAATACCGCTCGGTATCCTGCCCGGAGCTTCTTCAATTCTTCAAATCGAGAATCTAAATCAAGAGGTAAATGAATTAACTCGGCTAAGTTCCTTCTGCGCATCTTTGAGTAAGCTTCCTTCTTCATCCAAAGCTCTAAAAATTTGGTCGCACCATCAAAAATAGATTCTTTTTTTAGTGATTCATATTCACTGGGGTGAAAAAAACGCTTAGCTAATGCAAGGTAGTTTGTTTTCAAAACCCGATTTGATTTTTCTAGATCCACACCTAATTCGTGAGTGCGTGAAAACACCACTACCCCCCAACCTTCCGTATTGGAGTAACTAAGGCCAACTAACTTTACCTCACCGAACCACTCTGGCCCGGAATTCCCCACCACCATCTTGCCACTAGGATCCTGTAGAGCTCCACACAGAAACTCTTGTACCAAAAAGCGAAAACGCGTGCGATCCCCATCAAATGGAATCCACGCGCCTTCGTAATGTATCGTTTTGAAAAAATCGCTTAGGATTATTTTTTTCCTTTAGTCGGCTTAACAGGCTTTGCTGCTCCTGCTGGGTCTGCAATCATTTGATCAATTGCAAAATCAACCGGAATCACTTTTTCACCGCCGCCACCACCATCTGCTTTATCAGGATCGATTCCAATTTTTTTGAAATCAGCAGGAGTGTCTTTTTCATTTTCATGTGGTCCAAGACTACGCACATAATGAACAAGCCCCCAACGATCATCCGATGGTGCGCTTGCAAATGAAGGCATTCCACCTAAACCGTTTGAAAGTGTATAGAAAATTTGACTTGGTCTGCGTCCATTTTTCCAGCCTTCAGCTGCGGTAAAATTACGTGGTTTAGGATTTAGACCTGCAGATGCAGCTCCATTTCCTTTACCTTCAGCTCCATGACAAACCACACATTGGTTTTGGAATTGTTCTTTACCATGGGCAATCAACTCAGGAGTAGAAATCCATGGTTTAGTAAATTTAGATTTCACTACTGTTCCAGCAGTAAAACTTTCTGGAATAATTTTTCCATCTTTCACATACACATCACCACGGGTGATCAAATCACCAAACGTGAGAATCATGAAAATAGAAAGAAAGATGATGGAAGTAGTGAAGATCACCGTGTTCTCTTTATGGTCGTATTTCAAACCCATGAAGAACATACAAACGAGTGTTGCTTTAATAGATGCAACTAACATTGCTACCGCAAAGTTAAGAGCACCTAAATCAATTTGTGCAACAGCTACAGTGATAAACGTTAGCCCAATCAATGCTCCCCAAACCTTAAATGCCATAGCATTAGTAAGAATGTGGTGCTGGTGATGAGAATCTTTTTTATGATGATTATTGTTATTAGACATAATTTGTTCCTTTTAGCTCACCAAATAAAGTAGTGGAAAGAGATAGATCCAAACCAAATCCACGAAGTGCCAATACAAGCCGGTCATCTCCACGGGAGTAAAGTATTCAGGACCAAATTCATTTCGTTTTGCACGCTTGATCAACCATAACATCACTGCCATACCGATAATCACGTGTAATCCGTGAATCCCTGTCATCACGAAATAAACAGAGAAAAACAAAGGAGCTTTTGCTGCTTTTAATTCTTCATAATGCCAAAGTGCACCCGGTAAAATACCTTCATGAATTTTGTGGGAGTATTCGAAAAACTTCACCACTAAGAATCCACAAGAAAATAAAAAAGTAAGCCAAATGTATCTTACGATTTTATCCTTCTCACCTCTTTGAGCCGCACTCACTGCTAAAGCCATGGTGAGTGAACTACAAATGAGGATCACCGTATTAAGCGCTCCCATCTTCCAGTTCAAAAGATGATGAGCATCATGCATCATGCTTGGATAAAAAACTCGAAGAATGGCATAAAGTAAAAACATTCCACTAAAAAATAGAACTTCCGTTACGAGGAAAATCCACATTCCTTGTTTACATGCTTCAAATTCAGCTAATCCACTTTCGAAGTGATGTGCGTGATGTCTTTCCGCACTCGTCACTACTCCTTGAGATGTACTCATAATTATTCTCCTATTCCTTTAGTCTAAGCGTTGATGCCCATGCCAATTCTATCGCCTTTATATTCATATGGTCCTTCAGTAACGACTGGATCATATTTAAAGTTTTCAAATGGAGGCGGTGAAGTGGTTTGCCATTCAAGCGTTAATCCGCCCCATGGATTATCTCCAGCTGCCTTACCTGTTTTCATTGAACGGAAAAGATTGTACGCAGTGATGAATAAACCGAGAGCTAAAATCCATGAACCAACCGTAGAAGCACGGTTGTAGTTTGTGAACTGAGGCAAGTAATCAGCGTAACGACGAGGCATCCCTAATGTACCCACGATAAATTGTGGGAAAAAGGTAACGTTGAAACCAATCATCACTAACCAACAAGCAAATTTAGCCAAACTTTCGTGGTACATTTTTCCAGAAAATTTCGGGAACCAGTAATGGATACCACCCAAGAAAGCCATAATCGTTCCGCCCACCATTACGTAGTGAAAGTGTGCAATTACGAAATAAGTATCAGTTAAGTGAACGTCGATGGATACCACCGCAAGAAACACTCCAGTTAATCCACCGATCGTGAATACGAATAAAAATCCGAAAACATAAAGCATCGGAGTATCAAAACGAAGTGAGCCTTTGTACATGGTTCCCAACCAACTAAATACTTTTACACCGGTAGGAATCGCCACGAACATGGTGATCAAAGAGAATACGAAATTTGCAAATTCAGATTGTCCACTCACGAAAAGATGATGTCCCCATACGATGAAAGACACGAGAGCAATACCGAAAGTTGCACCAGCAATTGCCTTGTAACCAAAAATTGGCTTACGAGAAAACACCGGAACCAATTCAGAGATCACTCCCATCGCTGGTAAAATCATGATGTAAACCGCAGGATGTGAATAGAACCAGAAAAAATGTTGAAACAATACCGGATCTCCACCTAGTTTCGGATCAAATACACCGATACCCAAAGTGCGCTCTAAAATAAGGAGCAATAAGGTAATCGCCAGCACTGGAGTTGCCAATACTTGAATGATTGAAGTTGCATAAAGCGCCCATACGAAAAGTGGCAATCGGCCCCAAGTTAAGCCTGGTGCTCTTAATTTATGAATCGTCACGATAAAATTCAATCCAGTTAAAATGGATGAAAACCCCATGATGAATGCCCCTAAAAGCACAAAAGTTGCACTTGAATTAGAGCGAATAGAATATGGAGTATAAAACGTCCAACCTGTATCCACCCCTTTTAAGAATAGGGTACTTGCTGCAATCAAAGCACCTGTTACGTAAATGTAATAGGAAACTAAGTTCCAACGAGGGAACGCCACATCTTTTGCCCCAAGCTGCATTGGTAAAATGAAGTTACCCATTGCTGCAGGAATCAAAGGAATGATCACCATGAAAACCATGATCGCTCCATGGTAAGTGAAGAAACGATTGTAGGTATCTGGGGTCATGAATTGCATCCCTGGAGAGAAAAGCTCCAAGCGAATTCCTAAGGCGAAAAAACCGCCGATGAGGAAAAAAATCATAACCGTGAAAAGATACATCATTCCAATGCGTTTATGATCCAAGGTATTTAACCAGGATTTAATCCCCGCCGAATGATTAATGTAATTATCACCATGTTTTACTAAATCGCCTTCTGAAGAATGTGATGACATGTGAATTGCTCCTTATTTCAAACTTTTAATGTATTCAGTGATCGCCATAATTTCTTCCTCGTTCACGAGCCCTTTATAAGGAGGCATGGATGGAGGAAAACCTTCTACGACTTTCGCTGTTGGGTTTTCAATTGATTCACGAATATAATTTTCATCGATTTTAACCGTTGATCCATCAGCAAGTTTTACGTCAGTTCCGTAAATGCCTTTGTAGCTTGGTCCTACGATTTTAGTTCCATCAGATGAGTGACAAGCAACACAACCCTTTGCAGTGGTGAGTGCCTTACCCTTTTCAGCTAATGAAATTTGTCCGCCTGAAGTAGAAGAAGTTCCAGCAGTTGAAGGCATTCCTTCACCTAAACGATTAGCTCTGAAACCCGGAAAACTTGGATCTGCTGGAAGAGAATCCACATCGATTTTCTTTCCTTGTTGCCAATCTTTCCATTGATCGTCTTTTAGAACAATCACTCGACCCAACATGCCCGAGTGAGACGTTCCACAATACTCAGTACAAAAAATCTGATGAATACCTGGAACTTTTGCTTCAAACCAAACATAAGTGTACATGCCTGGAACCACGTCTTGTTTTACGCGGAAATTTGGAATGAAAAAACTATGGATCACATCTTCAGAAGACATGACCATTTTCACAGGTTTATTGAGAGGAACGTATAAATCACCAATAGAACTGGTTCCGTTTTTATAAACGAATTGCCACATCCATTGTTTACCAATGACATGAATTTCCATTGCATCCGAAGGAGCATGAATCATGTCTTTGTAAACAGCCCAACCCCAACCAAACATCACGAAAAGAAGAATGGAAGGAATGACGGTCCAAACAATTTCAAGACCAGTGTGTCCATGAATGTATTTTGATTTTTTGTGAACTTCTTTGCGATATTTCACCACAAAAATAATCATCGCTAGTACAATACCCACGAAGAAAATTCCACTCACCCAAATGAGAAACCAATAAAGAGTATCCCAACTTTGAGATACATCCGTTGCAGCAACCGGAAGAGTAGCCGCAAAAGCACTAGTGATAGACGTGCTGCTTAACAACAGAGCTAACATAAGCTTTGTCATGATATAGGGTCCTTTCTATGTCGAAACCAATAATAAGATAGATAACTACCTAAAATTAAAACAGTAGCTAAACCACCTAACTGCATTACCTTGATCGCCTTCAATGAATAACCACGAGCGCTGGGCTCATAGTGATAACAAAACATGAGTAAACGATCGAAAACATTTCCAACTTTTCCTTTAGAGGCTTCCAGTAAAGCCAATCTCAAATCACGTGCACGATATTGAATACCATACAAATACCTTGAAAGAATTCCATCCGGGGTGAGAACAAAAGTAACAGCTGCATGAGCATACTGTTGTTGTTCTTTATCGTACTGATATTCAAAACCAAGTTGATCAGCAAGCTTCTTCACGGTGGCTTCATCTGAAGTGAAAAAATGCCATCCCGACTTCGCCTGTTCAACCGAATGTTGGGTAATTGAACCTGCAGCTGTCGTTGTATAATTAGCGATATAAGCGTTTCTTTTTAATTCTGCTGTATCAGAGTCATCTTTAGGATTGATACTAATCGTAATCACATTGAATTGATTTCCAATGGACCAATCAAGCCCCTTCATGCCTTCAGAAACACCATTTAAAACCATGGTACAAAGCATGGGGCATTCGTAATAAACTAAATTTAAAATTGTTGGTTTTCCATTTTGAAAATAATCTTGGAGACTATGTTTTTGGCGATCAGAAGAATCAGTGAACTGAAGTGAAAGATCAATTTTTTCACCCAAATGTTCTTTTACCCCAACACTTTGAAGCTCATATGGAAGTTTTTTTGGGTCGCCTTTTAGCTCAACCGCATACGACGAAAATGAGTCAACCAAGCAAGTGGTCGCCATAATAAAAATAAAAAAAGCACTTTTAAGAGCACCTAGCTCAAATTGCCGCTTCACAAATAATCCTCTTCGTATGAATGTAGGCTAACAGTTTTATTCTCGATCGGTAATCGAAAAATGACAATGCCATGACAAAATTTAAAGATCTTCTTAATCTCACTAAATCAGAAATTGTTTTATTAGAGGCAATTACTCTTGCTGCAGGTTATTTCATCGGACAATCCACAGAATCGCCAATTGACTGGCAACGATTTTTACTCACTCTGATCGGCGTGAGCGCACTCGCACTTGGATCTGGCGCTCTGAATCAAATTCAAGAACGAGGCGAAGACTCCCAAATGGACCGGACTAAAAACCGTCCACTGCCTAGCGGACGAATCTCATTTGTCTTAGCCTTGAGCTGCACGTTGATCTTGTTTTTAACCGGAATAGTACTTTTATATTTTGTTTCAATGCCCGTACTCGCTTTAGGGGTGATCGCTGTCATTAGTTACAATGTTCTCTATACTATGTGGTGGAAAAGAAAAATGGCCTACGCTGCGGTTCCAGGCGCAATTCCAGGCGCACTTCCCATCTTGATCGGATACGCTGCTGCATCTAGCCATGTTTTTGACTATCGTGGTTACTATCTTTTTGCGATCTTGTTTTTTTGGCAGATGCCCCATTTTTGGGTTTTAGCCCTTAAATACTCAAATGATTATGATCAAGGCGGATTCCCCACCCTTCCCGTTGCAAGAGGGAATCATGTCACTCGTTTTCAAATCACGGTGTGGTGTTTAGCTTATGCAGCCCTTGGACTACTCTCTGTTTTATTTTTTCCCACCGGGATTATCGGTCTAGTTGGGTCTTTACTCGTCAGTGGATGGCTCATTTTTGAGCTCATTCGCTTTTTAAGACAACCAGAACAGAAAACCTGGCTTCGTTTTTTCCTCAGCATCAACTTTAGCTTAATTCTTTACCTAGCTGTAATTTCAATGGATTTATGGTCTATCTACCTACACCCCAAAAGTTAACCATTTATGACGTAGGTCATGGCAGCATACTTGCTAATCAATTAAGTTTTAATTACAAGATGTGACAAACGGGGACAGAATATGAAGCGCTCACCATTTATACTTTTTGCATTTTCAATTTTTTCGCTTTCAAATGCATACGCTGAGCATTTTAACTGTGATTTAACTTTGAACCTAATAGAGAACTCCAGCTCAACTGAAATCAAACAATTAATTTTTGATACTGAACTTAATCCAAACTCAAAAAACATAACTACCGGGAGACTCATTACCTCTACTTGCTTTGGAACACAAACCGAAGCCTTTACTTCCGATAGCACCAAGCTTACCCAATACACTATCGGCGATCTCACTCAAGGAAGTTTGAAGGACCCAAGCATTCAAATCGGTCTTTACCACTATCAAATTAATTTTAAGTTTTCTGGGATCACCAAAAATCCAAATGATGAGAATGGTATTGCAGTCATTGCATCGGGGAAAATTCGCTCTCACGATAATGAAAACTTCATTCATCAAATCATCAAAGGCGAATGCCATTTTTCTAAAGAGCAAAAATTTTCGATGAATTTTTTAACTGTGCCGATTGAACGTTGTAAACAAAATAAGGAGATATAATTATGTCACTAATCGCTGTATGGGTAGATCACAAACAAGCTAACGTTTTTAAATTCACTTCCGATGGTATTAAAAAAGAATCATTCGAAGGACACTTTCCTGATCATCACACTCATAGTGGTGATCACCGTGAAGAGCAAAAGCATGAAGAACAAGTATTCAAGCAATTGATGCCAAAATTGAATGAAGCAGCAGAAATTTTGATCCTAGGACCAGGAATGGCTAAAACCCATTTTAAAAAATATTTGGAAAACCACTCCAGTGCATTGGGTAAAAAAATTGTAGGTTGTGAAACAACCGACCATCCTACTGAACCTCAACTTTTGAGCTATGCTAGTAAATTTTTCAACACTGAACACTTAAAATAAAAAAGGGAATCTCATGAGAATCATTGCTCTTATTACACTACTTTTTCTAAACTCGGCACATGCTGAAGAAGCATTGAAAAAACAATCGGTGCCAGAAACCATGCAAAAGCTATACAAAACTTTAAGTGAAGTTTTAACCAATAGCTCAAGCGAGGAACGTTTTAGTAATAAGAGCAATCGCTCACAAATTGAAGAGCAACTTAAAACACTCTCCACACTAGCCCACTCTATTAAAGATCAAGGATTTGCTGGAGATAAGTCGGATCCAACGCTTTCCATTCTTTCTGGGTATCTCAGTGAAGAAACTAACTCTGCTTATTCTGCATTCAAAGGCGGAAGAAATGAGTTTTCCAGAAGTATCGTTCAAACTCTTCCGGGAACTTGTATTGCTTGCCACAGCAGAAATAATTTTGGTCCTCAGTTTGACAAACTCGCTCTCGAGCCTAGTGATCAATTATTAAAACCAATGGAGCGAGCAGAGTTTTATGCAGCCACCAGACAGTTTGATCGTGCTGAAAAAGAATTCTTAGCCATCATTGAGAACACTGAAACTGCAAGCAATGATCCTTATTTATGGGAACATGCGATCAGACAAAGTCTGACCATCGCAATTCGAGTAAAAAAAGATATTCAATTGGCTAAAAAAATTATCAACACCTCTCTCAATCAAAAGAAGATTGCCTACACTGTGAAGGAAGATCTCATTCAGTGGAAAAAATCAATCGATCGTTGGGCTACCGAACCAAAAGTATCCGTAAAATCTGAAAAAGGTTTATATAGCGAAGGAATGAGATTAATCAGCGAAGCTCATCAACTTCAAAAATTCCCTATGGATCACTCAGCTGATGTGGTCTATTTACGTGCATCTTCTGTTTACTATGATCTCATTCAAATAGCCCCTAATGGTAAGCATGTGAGTGAAGCCCTCCTCATGCAAGGTGTTTGTAATGAAGTCCTAAGCCCTCGTGGATTTGAAGATTTACATCGCCTCTACTATGAGGCTTGTATTAAAAAATCGCCTCATACCCCTATTGCGATGGATTGCTATCGTCATTACGAGAGAAGCACTATTCAAGGCTACACCGGCAGCGCAGGCACAGCGCTACCTGAAGAAATTAAGCAAAAATTACTTGATCTTTTCTCTCAATCCATGCCAAAAGGCAGTGCAGACACTATTTACTGAGTTTTATTAGAAAGTTAAAGTTTATGAAGTTTATAACCTTTTTGTTCGTTTCTTTTATTTTTTCAAATCTACTGAATCCATCCGCTCATGCTGAAACAGGAATCACTGTTTACGCTGCGGAAATTGGAATTGGTAAGTTTCACAGAAAAGATAATTCAGTACACCCCTACTCAAATGACCATGCCTGGAAGCCCTACATCCTGGCTAATAATGCGAGTTTAAAAACTCCACAAATCATTCAAAACAGTGATTCAACTTACACCATATTTTACTCAAATTTGGATGAACTACTTGCTTCGAGCCGTAAGTTAGCGATTGCAAAAAATGCTAAGATTAAAAACTTCAATATTCATGCTCACGGACTCCCCGGCCACATGTGGTTTCCTCGTGATAAAAAAGCTGAAAATAGCTTCGGCTGTGAAAACTGGAGAACGAGCGCTACAGCAGAGGATGAAGAAAATTATAACCAATATTATGGTGCCGTTTCAAAGGAAGAGATCATTCAAATACGAAATCTTTCAAATCAAACGGGTGGCGTTGGCATTGCCTGCGTAACAGGATTAAAAGATTGGGAAGAACTTGCTCCCAAATATAATTTCAAATCACTTCTCACCAATGATGCGCAAATTCATTTCTTATCTTGCGTCGTAGGATTAGGAATCATGGGAGAATCTTTCACTAAAGGCATCGCTAACCTACTTCTTTCCGGAGATGGAGCTAGAGTGCAAACATCAGTGAATTTTGGTTTAGGAGATTGGTCCATGTCTGAAGGAATGGGCTTTTGGGACTACCAAAATGACACTCAACTCAAAAGAGACAATAACAATTACCCTAAAAATAGAACCGATCGCCAAGAAATGCAAAAAGGTAGCATTCGAATTGCGGGCTTTCTCAATGGCATAGTTACAACAGGATTAATTTCTAATCGTGACTTCATGTTTGCCGATGAGCGCGACCCTGGAACACTTTCTAGTGCCCACTGGTTAGAAACATCTTCAGAAATCATTTTACCTAAATCTGTTGCTCCAAAGTTCATTCGAATTCCAGGAACAAAATTTAAAGCAAAAGTATCTACACAATAAAATGGGAATCAAAAAACACCACGAATTCATGCTGAACTATGCTCAAACATTATTTTCAGCAATCAAACGTCCTGCATTTATGTTTTTAGGACTTTTGGCATTCACGGTCATGTCTTTTTTTAGCGTCATCATTTACTTTGTTGAAAGTCCTACCAATCCTAAAATGAACTCATTGCTAGAAAGTGCATATTTCACCGTATCCACGATGACCTCGGTTGGATACGGCGACGTCACTCCACACACCCAGCTAGGTAAGATCATCGCCATGGCGATGATGCTACTAGGGACTCTCATCTACGTCTCATTTACAGGCGTGATCGTATCCACCGTGATTGAAGTTGAGCTCGATTCAAAACAAAAGAAGTAATTCAACGACATCCATTGAATGAAAGCTGAATTGTTAATTTTTATATATTTTATATTGAATAATTAACGCGATACGTTATGATATTTAAATACACTTAAATTAGGGAGATCATCATGAGTTACAAAGAAGAGATGAATAAAATTGGATATAATTCTGAAGAACTTTATTTTGAAAAAATCAATCGAGAGCTCATTCATAAACTAAAAGGTGAAAAGCTAATCTCTGATCAAGAAAATACAGGTGGACAGATCTTACAATTCCGCTCCAAAGCTGTAAAAGAAGATGCTCCAAAATTAAAAAAGGCAGCATAGAATCTATGCTGCCCTTTTCGTTAACTTTTAAAAGATAAATTAAATATGATGATGGTAAACAGAGTCCACTAAGTATGGATCGTTAATTGCCAACACATTATGTTTTTTATAAAAACGAGTCACCATTAATCCAAAAACACCTAAGAAACCTAGCCATACAGAAACATCGGTAAAGGTTAAGTTTGGAGCTTTTGCATATACTTGTGGTTGAATCATCCAGTTCAAATCAAAAAACTGTGTTCCCAAAATCCATACCGCTGCAATAAATACAGCCGTATCATTTCTCTTAAATGTGCGTGGCAACATCAAGAAAAAAGGTACGATGAATTTTGAAATAAACAATCCATAAGACCACCACTCCCAACCTGGAGTGAAACGAACTAAGAAATAGCCTGTTTCTTCCGGTAAATTGGCATACCAAATGAGCATGTATTGAGAGAAACCGGTGTAAGCCCAGAATACCGTAAAAGCGAACATGAATTTCGCAATGTCATGAACATGGTTTTCATTCACCACTTTATTTAGGTAACCGGTGCGTTTCATTAAAATTACTACAATTGCCAAAGTCGCGAATACACATTGGTAAGTTCCAGCAAAGGTATAAACCCCAAACATGGTACTAAAGAAATGTGGATCCAATGACATCAATTGATCAAAAGCAGCCATTGAAAAGGTAATAGCGAAAAAGATCAAAAATGCGATCCCCGTTTTACGATTGCTATCGTAAACCGCTTTATTATCCGCTCCATGATCAGTTGCGATGGATGATCCTACAATTCTTTTTTGGAAAAAATTCCAACCAAGAACTGCAATCAGAGTACGAATCATAAAAAAAGTTTGATTCAAATAACCCGCTTTTCCAGCCAAAATTGGATCATTTTTTACGATGTCCAAATGAGTCCATTCGAATAGAGTTCCTGCACCCAAAAACAAAATCAAAGTAGAAATGATGGTAAACGGTAGATAAGCCGTCAATCCCTCAGCAACACGTCTTACCGGTGCCGTCCACATTGAAGTAGTGATCCAAGAAATTACTACAAAAAACAAAGCCCCAATCGAGATTTGCATGAAGTAAAAATGGGCACGAAGGAAACTTGTCCACGCCTTCAACTGATCCGATGAAAAAGCACTGAAAAAACCAATGACTCCTATCACCACAAATAAACTAAAGATGCCGGTCAATAATCCCGAAGCTTTTAAACTTCCTGGATTTTCAATTTTTTGGTCTACAGCATGAGCGTGTGCCATGTTTTTCTCCTACTCTTTATTCTTCAATATAATTTTCAGCTTTTTTCAGATCATCAGCACTTGGATGTTTTGCACGATAAAGCGCACGAACATAGTGAATCACTTGCCAACGTTCTTCTTCATTCAATTTTTCAGCATATGAAGGCATTAAATTCTGCCCCATCGTGATCACGTGAAAAATTTGTCCATCTTTATAATCGCGAATTTTTTCACTTTGTAAGGAAGGTGGGCGTGGGTAAAGCGGACGAGGCCAATCCTTCAATGAAGCAACCAAGCCATCCCCTTCTCCAAATTTTCCGTGACAAACGATACAAAAAGTATTGAAAAGAATTTTACCTTGATTCAAATTTTCTTTGTTTCTTGGCAATGGATTCAAATGCATTTTTGCTTGATCCATCGTCAAAATTGAATAAGGACGAAATCCACGAGGAATCGTACCTTTTGGTGGCTGTCTCATTGCACCCTCTTCTTGTGCCTTCAAACCTGCACTGTAGTGCATATCTGGGGCATAAGTATAATAAGGTTGAGAGTGTTTTAAATAACCACACGCACTCAATGATAAACCTGCGAACAAAATTAGAAATGTGGATCTCATTTTTAGAACCATCCTTCTTGGTAAACTTTTCGAGTTTCTGTAGCACCCACTGATTTTAGAAACTGCTCTGCTTTTTCAGTAGAAAATGCTGGCGCAGGTTCATCATCGTGTTCATCCACTACAGGGCTTTCAATGATAATCGCAAAACGATTGTTCGTGAGCGAAGGATCAAAAGCACGTTTAGAAAAGTTAGGTAAACGATTAAAGAAAACCATAGATAAAAATGTCGCGATCCCACCGAGTAAAACCGAAAGCTCGAACATGATCGGCACGAAGGCAGGAAGTGAATTAAAAGGTTTTCCGCCAATGATGTGTGGCCACCAAGTAGCAGATGCATTGTATTGCCACAAAAATGCTAATATGGTTCCACTGAAAGCGAACGCCCCAGTTACAAATGGAATGGGTGAACGCTTTAATCCTTGTGCATGCTCTAAACCATGAACAGCGAAAGGAGTGAAACAATCAAAGTCTTTGTATTCTGAGTCTCTCACTTTAGTGGTCGCTTCGATCAAAGTTTCAGGATCTTCAAAAAATCCCAAAACACCTGCTAGCTTTGGAGCATCAGTTTGCTTTTGAGGACTATGCATGATGAGCCCCTCCCTTTGCATCTTTTTTAGTCGGTTGATCCATTACTGATTTCACTTCACCCATAGCAATCGCTGGGAGGAATCGGCAAAACAGTAGGAAGAAAATAAAGAAGAATCCCATGAGACCTGTAAAAATTCCCCACTCTACCGCTGTTGGAACATAAGTTCCCCAACTGGAAGGTAAAAAATCTCTGTGCAATGAGGTAACGATAATCACGAAACGCTCAAAGTACATCCCGATATTCACATACAGAGAAACTACGAACATGAGTGGAATCGAGCGACGGAATTTTTTGATCCAGAATAATTGTGGAACAAATACGTTACAAGAAACCATGATCCAATACGCCCACCAGTAAGGTCCAAATGCACGATTGATAAATGTAAATTTTTCAAACGCTGAACCAGAATACCAAGCAATGAAAAACTCAACTGCATAGGCATAACCAACGAGCATCCCTGTCGTCATGATGATTTTGTTCATCAACTCCAAGTGATCCATGGTGATGTAGTGTTTTAAATTAAATGCTTCACGCGCCATCACGAGGAGTGTCACCACCATCGCGAAACCTGAAAAGATCGCCCCTGCTACGAAGTAAGGAGGAAAAATCGTGGTATGCCAACCTGGTACTTGTGAAACCGCGAAGTCAAACGAAACCACCGAGTGAACCGAAAGAACCAGCGGCGTAGAAAGACCAGCAAAAATCAAATAAGCTTGCTCATAATGTAGCCAATTCTTATTAGAACCTCTCCATCCAAGAGATGCGATGGTGAGAGCAACTTTACGAATTTTATTTTTTGCACGATCACGAACCGTAGCGATATCTGGAATTAAACCGGTGTACCAGAAAATCAAAGAAATCGTGAAGTAAGTGGAAACCGCAAACACGTCCCACTCGAGAGGTGAACGAAAGTTCGGCCAAAGTTGACGTTGATTTGGATAAGGAAATAACCAAAAAGCCGCAAGCCAAACACGACCAGTGTGGGTCATGATCGCTACACCGGCAGTCATCACGGCAAAAATAGTCATCGCTTCTGCTGAACGATTGATCCCTGTACGCCATTTTTGACGAAACAAAAACAAGATCGCAGAAATCAAAGTACCAGCGTGACCAATCCCCACCCAAAATACGAAGGTAGTTACATCATCACCCCAACCTACAGGTTGATTCAAACCCCAAAGGCCTACCCCTTGTTTAAAAGTTTGAAGCAAGAGTGTTGCACCCACTGCAAACGCAAGCGTTGCAATGATGAAACACACCCACCAAGTGGCTGTTGGAAACGTCTCTAACGGACGAGAAACATCTTCAGATACTTCTGCAAATGTTCTGCCCCCAGTTACATAAACGGGTACTAATGGTTTTTCTAATTCATTCTTAGCTGTGGTGGCCATTTTCTGCCTCCTCATGTGAATCTCCGCCTTCTACATTTCTCACTTTGGTGAGGTAGTTGATGGATGGTTTAGTATTTAAAATCTCAAGTGATCTGAATGCGCGTGAATGATTTTTCCATACATTCACTTCACTTTCAGAATCATTCACATTTCCGAAAACAATTGCTTCAGTTGGACAAGTTTGCTGACAAGCTGTTTTCAAATCTGCATCTTTGATTTTTGCTGGTTTTCCGTTAACAGGCTTATCTTTAGCGTGTCCTTTTGCTTCATTAATACGCTGAACGCAGAAAGTACATTTTTCCATGATCCCGCGAGAACGAACGGTCACATCTGGATTCCAAACCATATTTGCCGTATCTTTGTAATCTTTCCAGTGATCGAAGAAGTTAAATCGACGAGTTTTGTAAGGACAGTTGTTTTGGCAATAACGAGTTCCCACACAACGACTGTAAGTCATTTGATTGAGACCATCATCACTGTGTGAAGTGGCAACAACCGGACAAACCGTTTCACAGGGAGCATTTTCACAATGCTGACACATCATTGGTTGAAAAATCACTTGTGGAGAATTTTCATCACCACTGTAGTAACGATCAATACGAATCCAATGCATTTCACGACTTTGACGAACGCGATCGCGTCCTACTGTTGGAATATTATTCTCAGCCTGACAGGCAATCACACAAGCTCCGCAACCAGTACAAGAGTTCAAGTCCACACCCATCATCCAACGGTAAGGATTTTTTGAATAATCCACTGGAGGAGTCCAGAGAGATGGAACTTCCTTCAAGCGTAAGTGAGGCTCGGTGTGCATTGCTGCTTCAGGATTCTTCTTGTATTGAGCAAGGGTAATATCGTTCAAAATTGGACGACCTTCCATGCTGTTATGACCTTGGGTACAAGCCAATTCATATTTTTTACCAGTTTTAGAAATGCTGGCAAGCATACCACTCAATTGCCAACCATTTGCTGAATCCAGTTTAGCTGCTTTGAAAACGTTCACACCTACATTGTTTCCAACCTTACCAACAGATGTGCGGCCATAACCAAGAGCTACAGTTGCTGCACCTTTTGCAATCCCAGGTTGAATCAAAACGGGAACTTCAAAACTAGTCGTATCAGTTTTCACTAACACCACATCATTATTTTCAATTCCTAATTCTTTTGCATAAACAGGACCAATATTTAAATAGTTATCCCAAGTAATGGTAGAAATCGGATCTGGCATTTCCATTAACCAAGCATTATTGGCATTAGATCCATCACCCATAGCAATACT